>JAEUJR010000075.1 GCA_016793585.1 Archangium sp. | reverse complement strand
GTTCGGCAACTTCCCCACGGTGACGTTCCGCTTCGACGGGCCCATCGACTTCGCGAGCATCAGCCTCGCCGGCATGGACCCGCAGCTGCGCTTCGTGAACCTCACCGACGGCCCCGAGTTCGGGTTCGGCCGCGGCCTGCAATACGTCGTGAGCTCGGGCCGAAACCGCTACGTGTGCCCCGACTGGTTCGCGCTCAAGCCGTACGTCGGCGATTCGCTCCCGCCTGGCACCTACGCCGTCATCATGAAGCGCGGCCTCAAGGACTCGATGGGCGCCGAGGTGCAGCCGAGCCCGGACTTCACCGCGATGCTCACCTCGATGGCGCCGACCGACGCGAAGCTGGCCGCCGCGTGGAGCTCGTACGCGCCCCTGCGCCGCTACCTCACCGCGAAGAACCTCTCGGCCACCGACCTCGTCACCGCGTCGGTCTTCACGGTTGGAGACCCGACCACGCTGGTGAAGTCGTTGAGCGAGAGCGTCGAGGCGACGATGGCTCCGAGCGCTGACCCGTGGGTGAAGTGCGGCAGCGGCCCGTCTCCGTGCGCGAGTGATGCGGGTGTCGACCGCCAGTGCACCGCGTCGAACGACTTCGACGAGTGGCACTCGCTCATCGAGCTGCCCATCTTCCAGCAGGGCACGGCGCCGTACCTGACGCCGATGGAGGGCGGCGACATCGCCGGTGGTGCTGATGCTGGTGTGCGCGCTCCGGTTCGTCGCGAGAAGGTCTGCGCCTCGCTCACCACCCCGAAGGGCACGCCGCCCGCGAACGGCTGGCCACTCATTCTCTATGCGCACGGCACCGGCGGCAGCTTCCGCACGCACGCGCTCGACACCTCGGCCGCCGCGCTCTCGAACGTGACGCTGGCCGATGGCGGCACGGCGGCGTTCGCGGTGCTCGGCTTCGACCAGGTCGGTCACGGCCCGCGTCGTGGCGCGCGGCAAGACGTGCACCCCAACGACATCGTCTTCAACTTCGGCAACCCGGCCTCTGCGCGCGGCACCATGGCGCAGGGAGCGGCCGACCTCTTCGCGATGACGCGCTTCGCGAAGTCGTTGCCCTCCGACGGTGGAACGCCGCCGCTCGACACCTCGCTGCTCGGCTTCTGGGGCCACTCGCAGGGCGCGAGTGAAGGTGGCTTGTTCCTCGCGTTCGACCGCCGGCTCGAGGTCGCGGTGTTGTCGGGAGCCTCGGGCAGCCTCGCTGACTCGCTGACGACGAAGAAGGCGCCGGTGAACATCGCTGATGGGCTCGCGCTCGCGCTCGGTGAAGCGCCCGGCCCGGTGAGCTCCTTCCACCCCGTCGTGTCGTTGCTCGCGAGCTGGACTGACCCGGTCGACGCGCTGCACTTCGCGCGCTTTGCCGCAGTGACGCCTGCCGACGGAGCGACGCCTGCATCCGCGCGTCACTTCTTCATGCCGTGGGGCAAGGGCGACCTGTACACGACGTCGGCGGTGCAGCGCGCCTACGGCTCGGCGACGAACGCGGCGTTCGTGGGCCCGAAGGTCGACGAGTTCGACGCGCAGGTCGTGAACTCTGTGTCGGGCAACGTGACGACGCCGAGGCGCGTGACGTCGGTGATTCGCCAGTACGAGCCGCCGTTCACCTTGATGAGCCCGAACGACACGAAGGTGTACCAGTACGACGGACACTTCGTGGCCTTCCAGGACGCGACCGCGAAGCGAGATGTGGTGCGTTTCTTCGGCCGTGCCGTGCGGGGTGAGGTGCCGGTCGTTCCCGAGCCCTGAAGTACCGCGTGCGTCGCCACGTCCAACTCGTCGAGTTTTCGGCACGAGCTGTTCGTGCTCGCCGGGGCGCGCCACGCCGTGAAGTCGCACTGGAAGAACGTGAACCGGCGGCAGTGAAGGTCTACCGTCGCGCGCTCTGATGTTCGCTGCGTGGTCGCTCTCCCTCGTTCTGTTGTCTCAAGTCGACGCTGGCGCAGCTGACGTCGACGACCTCTCGCTCGAGGCGCTGCTCGAGACCCGCGTCGAAGTCGCCACGCGCGACGCCCGCACGGTCGCCGAAGCGCCGAACGTCGTGCTCGTCATCACGCGCGACGACATTCTCGCTTCGGGCGCGCGCGACCTGCTCGAGGTGCTGCAGTTGGTGCCCGGCTTCACGTTTCATCAAGACGTGTCGGGCGTCGTCGGCGTCGCCTTCCGCAACCTCTGGGGCCACGAGGGCAAGGTGCTGGTGATGCTCGACGGGCAGGAGGTGAACGAGCTGCTCTATTCGACGACGACGTTCGGTCATCACGTGCTCGCGCACTCCATCGAGCGGCTCGAGTTGATTCGTGGCCCGGGCTCGGCGCTCTACGGTGGTTCGGCCGAGCTCGCCGTCGTCAACGTCATCACGCGCCAGGGCGGCACGCTGCAGGGTGGAGAAGTCTCTGCGCGCGGCGCTGCGGGCATCACCGGGTTTCACGACTGGTCGCTCTCGGGCTCGGCCGGCGCGCGTCACGAAGCGGAAGAGGTCGAGTGGTCACTGCACGTCGCAGGTGGAGAAGGCCGTCGCACCCGCAGAACCTTCACCGACTTTTCGGGCAACTCGCGTGGCCTCGGTGACGAGGCGGCCGACCCGACCTTCATGACCGCGAGCCTCTCGTGGAAGGCGCTGCGCGCGCGCGTGCTGTACGACGACCAGAAGCTCGGCGCGAGCGTGGGCTATGGCGAACTCACGCCGACCGCCGAGACCGTTCGATTCCGCACGCTGCTCGCTGACCTGCAGGCAGAGCTGCCGGTGACGGCGTCGCTCAAGCTGCGCCCGCGGCTGCAGACGCGGCTCCAGGTGCCCTGGCAGACGAGCGCCGGCACCTCGCCCTTCTTCTTCGACAAGTCGGCCGCGCGCGTGCTCGCGGGCCTCACCGCCTCATGGGCTCCGCTCGACGCCCTCACCGTCGCAGGCGGCCTCGAAGGCTTCGTCGACCATGCGTGGCTGAACGACCAGCGCCTCGTCGGCCTGCAGACCGCCTTCGCCGGCAACCCGACCGTCACGTACACGAACGTCGCCACGTGGGCGCAGGCCCAGTGGATGAACCCCGTCGTCAACGTCACCGCGGGTGGCCGCCTCGAATGGAACTCCGCCGTCGGCGTGAACGTCGCGCCGCGCCTGGCCCTCACGCGCCAGTTCGGCCCGGTGAACGTGAAGGCGCTCTACGGTGGAGCCTTTCGCAGCCCTGGCATCGAGAACCTGAACCTCGGCACTGGCATTCGCGCCGAGCGCACGCAGGTCGCCGAAGCCGAGGCTGGAATGGCTCTGGGTGAGGTCGCGTACCTGAGCGTGAACGGCTTCTACACGGTGCTCACGTCACCCATCATCTACGGCGTCGACGAGAACGGCGCCGAGTCGTATCGAAACGGTGGCGCCATCTCGACCGCTGGCGCCGAGGCGATGCTGCGGCTTCGTGGCCGTCGCGGAGCCCTCACGCTCACCGGCGCGCTCGCCGCTCCCGTCGTCACCAACGACGTCGACACCTACCTCGTGCCGGGAACGAACAGGCTGCTCGCGATGCCGCTGGTGAAGGTGACCGCGTTCGGCCGCTTCCGCTTCACCGACGTATTCTCCGCGGGCGGGAGCGCCGTGTTCTTCTCGGGCCGCCAGGCGTTCGTCTCTGCGTCCGACGCGCTCGATGGCACCGGCATCGTCAGCGCGCTCCCTGCCGCGCTCCTCGTGTCTGCCTGGGTTGGCGTCGATGACCTCGGTCTCGACGGTCTCTCGGCGCAGCTCGGCGTGGGCAACCTGCTCGACGCGAACGTGGTGCTCGCGCAGCCGTACGCCGGTGGCGTCGCTCCGCTTCCCGGCCGCAACCGGGAGCTGTTTCTTCGTGTCGCCTACGCGTTCGGAGCGCCGCCATGAGAACGGCGTCGTTGCTGCTTCTCTGCGCCTTGCGTGCCTTCGCGGAGCCGACGACCGAGGTGCCGCCGCGCCTCGCCACGCTGGTGATGCTGAAGGTGCTCACCTACGACGCTGGCTTCGAGGGGCGAGGGCAGGGTGACTTCGTGGTCGCGATTCCGTTCTCGAAGGGCGCCGAGCGGGCGGCCGAGGCTGTGCGTGTGTCGCTCGCCGACCTCGACATCAAGACCATCAAGCAGCGCTCCCTCGTCTTTCGAACGGCCGCGTGGGGCTCGAAGCTGACGGCCGACGCGGTGCTCGTGTCCTCGGCGTTGTCGGCCGACGACGTTCGCGGCGTCGTACAGGCGAGCCGGGCGGCGAAGCAGTACTCGCTCACCTTCGACGAGCGGCAGGTGGGCGAGGGCGTGCTGCTCGGAGTCGCCTCGGTCAACGGCAAGCCGCAGCCGGTGCTGAACGTCTCGACCGCGCGTGTGCTCGGCGCCGAGTTCAGCCCGTCGGTCTTGAAGCTCGTGCGAGCCGTGCAAGGCCCCTGACCGGAATGACTGGAGCCGCCTGCCGGGAAAACGGCACCACGGCCGTCGCTTCTTCGTTACAACCGCCACCGTGTCGTTGCTCGACGCTCAGACGCTCTCCCGCCTCGGCGGTCTCAAGGTTCGCGCACGCGCCGTCGTCGAGGGCGTGTTGTCGGGGCTGCACAAGTCGCCGCACCAGGGGCAGAGCGTCGAGTTCGCCGAGCACAAGGAGTACGCGCCAGGCGACGAGCTGAAGCACCTCGACTGGAAGGCGTACGGCAAGTTCGACCGGTACTACGTCAAACGCTTCGAGCACGAGACGAACCTGCGTTGCACGCTCGTCGTCGACGGCTCGGGCTCGATGGGCTTCGGCACCGCCGGCATGACGAAGCTCGAGGTGGCGCGGGTGCTGGCGGCGACGCTCGGGCACCTGCTGCTTCGCCAGCAAGACGCTGCGGGCGTCACCATCGCCACGAAGGCGCACGTCGTCGAGGTGCCGCCGAGGTCGTCGGCGTCGCACCTGCAGGTGCTGTTCGAAGCGCTCGAGGCGAATGACGCGAAGGGTGAGACCGACCTCGCGCGCACGGCCGACCTGCTCGCCGAGAAGCTGCCGCGCCGCTCGCTCGTCTGTGTGTTCTCGGACTTCCTCGATGACGGGCCCGATGGGTTGAAGCGCCTGCTCGCGTTGCGGGCGCGCAAACACGACCTCGCCATCTTCCACCTCGTCGACCCGGCCGAGCTCACGTTCCCCTACGACGACCCGACGCTGTTCCTCTCGATGGAGGACGACCGCAGGCTCGAGGTGAACCCGCGGGAAATCAAAGAGAGCTACCTCGAGGAGTTCACCCGCTTCCTCGAAGAGACGAAGGCCACCTGCACGGCCGCTGACGTCGACTACGTGCGCGTGCGCACCGACGAGCCGCTCGACAAGGTGCTGGTGAAGTTCCTCTCGCAGCGCGCCGGCGGAGGTGCGGCGTGACGTTCGCCCACCCGTTGATGTTGCTCGGTACCCTGGCCGCGCTCATTCCACTGCTCGTTCACCTCTTCGACCGGCGGCGCCCACGGCCCACCCCGTTCCCCGCCATCGCGTTCGTCATCAAGAGCCAGAAGCGCACGGCCTCGCGGCTGAAGTTGAAGCGGCTCATCCTCTACGTCCTGCGCACGCTGTTCTTCCTCGCGGTGCCGCTGGCGCTCGCCCGACCCGAGTTCGTGAAGACGGCGACCGCGGGCACTGCCCGTGGCGCTGCGGCCACCGTCGTCGTCGTCGACACCTCGCTCGCCATGCGCTGGAGCGATGGAACGACGCTCTTCGACGTCGCCCGCAAAGAGACGAAGGCCGCGCTCTCTGACCTGCTCACCGAGGAGCCCGCGACGCTGGTGCCGTGCACGCGCGCGCCGGTGGCCCTCGGCCCGCTCTCGTTCGAGAAGGCGCGGCTCATCACCCAGGTCGACGAGCTCAAGCCCGGCTACGAGGCCGTCGACTTGAACCGCTGCCTCGAGGTGGCGGCGCGCGCCCTCGACGAGTCTGTGCTCGCGAATCGCCGCATCGTGCTCGTGTCGGCGCTCGCGCAGAACGCGCTGCGGCTCGAGGCAGAGCCGCCCGTCAGCACGGGCCCGAAGGGCGAGAAGGTGAAGCCCGAGATCGTGCTGCGTGACGTCGCCCGTGGCCGGGAGCGCCTGCCCAACCGCGCCATCGTCGACCTGCACGCAGAGCCCGCGCCACAGGCTGGCCCGCGTGCGTGGCAGTTCACCTTCACCGTGCGCAACTTCGCGGCCGAGGCCCAGAAAGACGTCGAGCTCACGCTGCGCGTCGAAGGGCAGGTCGTCGCGAAGGGCTTCGTCGACCTCTCGGCTGATGGCACGGCGCAGAAGTCGCTCACGTACACGTTTCAGCAGGGCGGCACGCTGTTCGTCGAAGGCGTGCTGACGCCCGACGCCCTCGTGGAAGACGACGTGCGCGGCGTGGTGGTGACGGTGCCGAAAGAGCTGCGCGCCCTCGTCGTGAACGGCGAGCCCAACCCGCTGAAGGTGAAAGACGAGGCGTACTTCACCGACGCAGCGCTCTCGGCGCCGGGGAGCCCCGTGCGCGCGGTGGTGCGTGATGCCGATGCTGCGTGGCGCGAGGACTTCTCGACGTGGGACGTGGTGATGCTGCTGAACGTCGCTCCGCCGCCGCCCGAGGTGGGCGCGCGCCTGGCCGAGTTCGTCGCGAAGGGTGGCGGGTTGTTCATTTCATTCGGTGACCACGCCGAGGTCGACGCGACCAACGCCGCGCTTGGCGCCGTGCTGCCGAGGAAGCTGCGCGTGGTGAAGACGGCAGTCGAGCCCGCGGCGGCCGACGCGAGCGCACGCGCGGCGCGGTTGACCGAGTTGGAGGCCGGGCACCCCGTGCTGGCTCCGTTCACCGGCAAGGCGCGCGAGGGCCTCGTGTCGACGAAGTTCTACCGGTACGTGTTGTTCGAGAGCGTGTCGAACGGCGACGTGACGGTGCTCGGTGCGCTCGATGACGGCGCGCCGGCGTTGCTGGCGATGCGCACGGGGAAGGGCAGGGTGCTCGCGCTCGCGTCGTCGGTCGACCGCGACTGGAGCGACTTCCCCATTCGCACCTCCTTCCTTCCGTTCATGCAGCGCGCGGCCGCGTGGCTGACGGGAACACTCGATGAACGAGAAGCGGTGCGCGCGCGCGTTGGAGCGTCGGTGACGCTGCCGCTCGAGGCCGAGCACCCTGCGGTGCTGGTGAAGGCGCCGTCGGGTGACGAGCGGCCCATCGTGAAGCAGGCCGACGGGGTGAGCGGCGAGGCTGGGCCACTCCCGGAGCCCGGTCGGTATCAGGTGCTCGATGCGCTGGGCGCTGCCTCGCCGCAGGCTTCGTTCGCCGCCACGCTCGATCCCATCGCGAGCGACGTCACCCGGCATTCGGTCGAGGCCGTGAGCGCCTGGTTCGGTGAAGACGTCGTGCGCCTCGCCGAGGGAGAGCAGACGGACAAGAAGACGCCCATCTGGACGTGGCTCTTGTTGGCAGCGACGTTGGCGTTTGTCGCCGAGGGCGCGCTGCTCCGGAAGTAGGAACGTTGCCTACCTTTCCTGATCACATGCCGCCGAATCTCACGATCTGAGAATGGCGGTGGCTGGTATGAAGCGGCCCCATGTCCAAACTCTCTCTTCGCCATCTCCTGATCGGAGCGGTGCTCGCTGTCACGACAGCCTGCCCCGGACCGAGCACCTGCAATACCAACTCTGACTGTGGCTCTGGCCAGGTCTGCTCTGCCGGTGCGTGCGTTTCGCCTGACGCGGGCGCCACGGGCGGCGGTACTGCTGGTGGAACCGTGACCGGTGGTGGCACGACGGCTGGCGGTGCGGCTGGTGGACGTGCTGGTGGTTCAGCGGCTGGCGGTAACGCCGCGGGAGGCACGACGGCCG
>JAEUJR010000026.1 GCA_016793585.1 Archangium sp. | reverse complement strand
CGCGCCAGCCGATCAAGATCGAAGTGCCCGCCGTGGTCGAGGCCCCCCCGCCGCGCCCGAAGCTGAGTCCTGTCGGGCTCGATCTCGGGGTCGGCCTCGGCGCCCGGCTGCTCGGCAACAGCGCGCTGATCGACTTCGGAGGATCGGTGCACGCGCTGCTCACCGTGCCCTTCGCGAGCCAGCTGCCAGGGGTGCTCGCCCTGTTCGCGTTTCAGCCCGGCTTCGATCTCGCCGGAGAGAGCGTCACGCTTCGCGGCAGCGCGATGTCGGCGCGGCTGTTCGTGCAGCTCGAGCTGGTGCGCTGGCGGTACGGGCGCCTCGAGGCCGGGGCGGGCGGTGGCTTCGATCGCTTCTCGTTCACGCCGCTCCAGCGAGAGGGCGAGCTCTTCCGGGCGATGGCGACCCGCTCCTTCATCTCGCCCATCGTCGGGGGACTCGTGACGTACCGTTTCCCCGTCGGAGAGAGCGTGCACCTCTTCGCCACGCTTCAGGTCGATGGTGATCTGCGGCCGATTCCTGCGCCTCGCACCGGCATGCCGCCACCCGTCGACATGAACGACCCGCGCCCGTGGAGCGTGCGACCCAGCCTGAACATCGGGGTGTCGTTCGCGCCTCTGCGCGCCCGCGAGTGATCGCTTCTTTTTCGAGCTGATCACCTTTCGAGCGAGAGGGCCGTGCCTCTCGAACTCCACAGAAAGGTGATTCACATGCATCGATCGTCCCCGTCGCACCTCGTTGGACTCCTCGCCGCCCTGCCCTTCGTCGCCTGCGGAACGGCCACGAGCGCGCTCGACGTCGCGACGGAGACCTCCGCGCTCGTCACCGCGCAATGCGACGCGCAGTCGTCGCGGGCTGCCGTCGACGCGTGTTTCACCACCTTCGAGGCCTGCAAGACCGCTGAAGGCGCGGTCGAAGCCGACTGCCGAACGGCCCTCGATGCGTGTCTGCCCGCCGGCGTTCCGAAACACGCGCGTCGTGGGCACGGCGGCGGCGATGGTGGCTGCCCTGGAATGGGCGGTGGCGAAGGTGGTCGTCCTGAAGGTGGTCCTGGCGGGCTCGCCGGTCTCTTCGGCCCTCCGCGCGGTGGCCATGATGGTGGCGCCGGCGGTCGCGGTGGCCACGGTGGTCGTGGACACGGCGGTGGTGGACGTGGACCGGTTGGCATCGACGACGCTGCGGTTCAGGCCTGCCAGGCGACTGCGCAGTCGTGCATCGCGGCCGGTACCGACGAGCAGACCTGCCGTGACGCTGCTCGCACCTGCATTCACGACGCGTTCGCGGCCTCGTTCGCGACCCGCTGCCAGGAGCTCGCCGATGCCTGCGCCGCGTCTGGCGAAGACTGCACCGAGATCAACGCCCGCTGCGCCGCCGGCATCTCGGAGCCGCCTGCTCCCGGAACGTGCAGTGACACGGCCGACGCGGGTGAGTGAACGCCTTGACCTGGTGACGCGAGCCGCCTAAGCACCTCCGACTCTTCTCTTGAAGGAGCAGCACCATGGCTCGCGTCACCGTCGAAGATGCGCTTCCCCACGTCGACAACCGCTTCGCGCTCGTCCTCCTCGCCTCCAAGCGCGCCCGTCAGCTGATGGCCGGTGCCCGCCCGATGGTCGAGACGTCGAAGAACAAGTCGTGCGTGCTCTCGCTTCGTGAAGTCGCCACCGGCCGCGTTCGCTTCGACCGCGATGTCCGCTCGGCGCTCATGGGCCGCTACGACGTGCCGCCCGCCGCCCGCGGCTGAGTCGAAGTTCTCGTCTGAAGCACCAACGCCTCCGCCGGCACTCTCGGTGGGGGCGTTCTGCTGTCTGCGCTTTCAGGGCAATGGAATCGTCAGGCCGCCTGAAGGAACCGGCGGTCGCCCCGGACCTTCTCCCACCGGACGCAGATCGAGCAGCCCCTTGTTGTAGGTCGCCACCGCGCTCATGAACTGCGTCTGCGCCGAGATCGCGAACGGGAGCGCGACCAGCACGAGCACCAGGCCAACCAAGTCGAGCACCAGCCCCGCGATCAGCAACGGCACGAAGGCCGTCGACGCGAGCAACGGCGCCAGCAACACCAGCGCCGACCCTGCTCCGACGGAAGAGAGGCCGGCGATCTGGAAGATCGACGACCACCGCAGGTTCTCCTGCGCCTTCACCGCCAGCTCGTGCGCCTCGGGCACCAGCTTGAACGCGTCGGCGAAGTCGTCGTCCTTGAAGCTGAAGATGCGCTCGCGCTGACGCAGGCGAAACGTGCCCTGGCTCATGTCGGGGTCGAGCGTGAGCAGGTGCCGATCGACGAACTGGGCGAAGAGCTTCACCTCGGCCGGCTCGTCAGCGCCGGCCTTCACCGCTTCGGGAGCAACTGCTGCGACGGGCGCCTCGGCCGGCACCGTCAGCGGTGGTGTCGACGGGGCCTGCGACAACAACAGGGAGAGGAGCGATGGGATCATGGCGGTGGCCGACGGACGGGAGCCAGGTTCATTTCACGGCCAGCGCAGCTTTCGCACGATTGGCCATGTCGCGCTCGCCCGGGTACGTGAGCTTCGTCAACGCATCGTCGAGCGGAATCCAATACGCGCGGTCGACCTCTTTGCGCATCTGCTCGGTGAGCACGTCGATCTCGCCCGACTGGTAGCGGAAGAGGAAGAACGCCACCTCTTTGAAGATGGTGTTGCCGCGCCAGCGGTAGACGTACTTCACGTCGCCCAGCTTCTGCTCGAGCGTCGCGGTGAGGCCGGTCTCTTCGTTCACCTCACGCGTCGCGGCCTGCTCCGCGTTCTCGCCGGGGTCGATGTGGCCTTTCGGCAGCGCGGTGACGGTCTTGCCCGCCGGGCGAATGACGGCGACCTCGACGACGCCGTTGCGCTCGCGAATGACGATGCCGCCTGCTGAGAACTCGCGCGTCGAAGCCACTGAACGGCCCTTGTAACGATCCTCGGGCCCAACGTCACCGGGCGAAGTACGCGAGCTTGGCTTCGGCGCCGAGCCGGTAGGCCTGACGAAGCTCAGAGAGCAGCGCGTCGAGGCGGCGCTCCCGAATCGCGGGCAGGAGCCGGCTGCAGTAGCGCTTCGCCAACCGGTTCGCCTCGACGTAACGCCAGCGCTCGGGCGCCGTGAGCGACTCCGAGTACCGCACCCGCTCGAAGAGCGTGCCCATCAGGCGCGTGGCCCAGCTCGCCGCGTGCTGGCCCCAGCGGAGCAAGGTGCACACCGCGAACTTGTCGACCTCGGCCTGGGCCTCGAGCTCGAGCATCGACACCTTGCGCTCGAGGTTGGCGGTCTGCGCGACGTAGAGGAAGTGCGAGACGCCTTCGGTCACTTCACAGAAGCCGCCCAGCTCCTGATCGAGCAGCGCGTCGGGTTCGTGCTCCAGCCGTGAGACGCGTTCGAGGAGCGTCGGCTCGAGGTACAGGGCGAGATCGACCGACTCTCCGTCGGACGAGACGAGCAGCTCTTCCCTCGCCCGCCCCGTTCCCCCCAGCGCCTTCGCCGACTCGGCATCGACGAGAAAGTCGCGGGCGCGGTACTCGCAGCGAATGCCGTAGAGCGCTTCGAGCTGGGCTTGCAGCGCGTCGAGCATGGCGGTCTTCAGTTCGCGAGGATCTTCTTCTTCGGCAGCAGCCCTGCGTCGATGAGCACCGACTCGAGGTGCTGATCGCCCGACTTCGCCCAGGCCTCGAACACCTGCATCTGCCCCTGCGGCCCCGACGCCACCTGGCCGCGCGCGGCGATCTCCTTCAGCACCTCGACCAGCGAGGTGAACTTCTGGTCGAGCTCCATGTAGACGTGGCTGAACGTGCTCGACGGCGCGAGATCGGCGATGGCCGCGTACGCCTTGCGCCCCATCTGCATGTAGTAGTCGGGCCCGACCACGCGATCTTTGAGCGACTGCTGGAAGAACCCCGCCGTGTAGAGCGATTGATCGCCCAGCTGGCGCAGCGTGCGAATGCGTTGATCGCGATCTTGCTGAAGCGCCCGCGTGTACATGAGGGCCAGCGGTTCGCTCTCCTTCTTGCCGTCGAGCTCCTGGGTGAAGAGCTTCTCGGCGGTGGCGAACTCGCTGAGCAGGTTCACCACATAGAACTCGGTGACCTCGGCCAGACTCACCCGCTGGCGCTGAATCACCTCTTCGAGCAACAGCTTGAAGAACTCCTTGAGCGACCCCGACAGAACGAGCTGCGACATCGGCGACTCCTTGTGACGCGGCAGGTCGGTTGGCACCCACCGAGGAGCTGAGGTTGAAGCTCCTGTCACAAGATCGTATCGGCACGGACCGACGAACTCAAAAAGACCACTGGAAATCCGGGCGGTTGGGTTGGCACTCGGGCTTGGGGAGCGCCAACTCGGTTTGATGGTTCGGTTGGCACTCACCACCCGAGAGCGCCAGGTTGCGCCTTGACCGTCGAGGACCGGTGGTTATATCGCGGGCGCCTGAAGCTTTGGCACTCGGCAATGGTGAGTGCCAATTTCCACCGCAGCCCACTCAAGGAGAACCTCAATGAAGATTCGTCCCCTGCACGACCGCCTCATCGTCAAGCGCCTCACCGAGGAGAACAAGACCAAGGGCGGCATCATCATCCCCGACTCGGCCAAGGAGAAGCCGCTCGAGGCGAAGGTCGTCTCGGTTGGCAACGGCAAGATCCTCGAGGACGGCAAGGTTCGCCCGATGGACATCAAGGCTGGCGACACCATTCTCTTCAGCAAGTACGCGGGCACCGAGATCAAGATTGAGGGCGATGAGCACCTGATCCTCCGCGAAGAGGACGTGCTCGGCATCATCGAGAAGTAATTCCCTCCCCCTCTCACAAGGACACCAATCACATGGCAGCCAAAGACATCATCTTCGACACGAAGGCCCGCGACGCGATCCTCCGTGGCGTCAACACCCTCGCCGACGCCGTGAAGGTCACCCTGGGGCCCAAGGGCCGCATCGGCGTGATCGAGAAGTCGTTCGGTTCCCCCACGATCACCAAGGACGGCGTCACCGTCGCCAAGGAGATCGAGCTCGAGACCAAGTTC
>JAEUJR010000009.1 GCA_016793585.1 Archangium sp. | reverse complement strand
CGACTGCAACGACAGCACCTTCGTCACCAGCTCGTTCAGGTCCATCGATTGGCGCTCGAGCTCCATGCGCGAGAGGCGCTGGTAGCGGTCGATGATGGAGGTGAGGCGGTCGAGCTGCTGCACGAGCAGCGCCGAGAAGTGGGTGAGGTCTTCTTTCTGCAACGCGCGGAGTTCGCCTTCGAGCAGCTCGGCGGCTCCACGCGCCGCGGCGAGCGGGTTCTTCAGGTCGTGCGCCATCTGCGCCGAGAAGCGGCCCAGCGTCGCAAAGCGCTCGAGGCCCTCACGTCGTCGTGCGAGCACCTGCCACGCCAGCCGCGCCGCCGCGCCCAGCCCGAGCGTGAAGCCCGAGATGGCCAGCACCAACACGCCCTGGTGGTCCCTCAGCGCGCCGAAGAGCGTGAGGAAGACGACGACCACGAAGAGCGCGAACAACATCGCCTGGCCGAGCTGCTGCCGCTTCGAGGCCGTCGAGACGCCGAGCGTGATGGCGATGAGCAGGCTGTTGAGCACCGTGCTGCCGGCCGTCGCGAGCGGAGGCACCGGCGCGCCCATGTCGTTGAACAGGTCGGTCAACATCAACGGCACCGAGACGAGCAGCGCGATGACGAAGAGCCAGGTGCGTTGGCGCTCCGACTCGCCGACCACCTCTCGCAGGTGCGACCAGAACAACCAGATGCCCAGGCACGCGACCGGCACGCTGGTGACGGCCGAGATGAGCGCGTGTTCGCCCAGCCCGAGGTTGAACGCGTCGCTCTGCGAGTCGACGATGACCAGCACCGCCTCGGCTGCGTAGACGACGTACGTCGCCACGAGCAGCACCCGCAGCCTGCGCAGCCGGCCCGTGAAGGCGAGCGCGTAGTGCAGCAGGAGCGCTGGGAACACCGGCGTCACCACGGCGCCGACCCACTTGTACGAGGGGTCTCGCGTCAGCTCTCTGGCCACCGACGCCGCGTTCCACACGAACTGGTCGACGGCGAGCAGCACCAGCGGCAGGCGAAAGGTGGGGTTCGCGTGACGCGACAACGCGAGCGCCACGACGACCACCGTCGAGGTGGCGGCCAACACATGCATCCAGGTCCACACACTGAACATCGAAGGGCCAGCCTGCTGCCGGGCGAGCGGGTGCGCCAGCTTTCGCCGACCCACCGTGATCGAGGCGAGATGGCGTTCTCTGGCCGTTGCATGCTCATTCCAGTCGAGCAGCTTCGGCCATTCTCTACGCCCAGCAGCTCGCAAAGCATGGCCTCGTCGTGCTCGACCCGTGACGGAAGAGCCGGCCTCGCGCCAATGACGGAGCATGACTCGCCGGTTGACGCCTTTCCGACCCGCTCGCTACACCGCCCCGATGCGCCTCCTCGTGTTGGCCGGAACGCTCGCCTCGTTGAACGTGTTCGCGCAGCAGGCCCCGCCGTGCACGAAGGAGCTCACGGGCGTGCTGTTCGACTTCGGCACCCCGCAGGCCCCGCGGCTGTTCAAGTGTGATGGCCGCACGTGGGCGGTGTGGCCGGTGCCTGCGTCGCTCTGCACCACGACGCCCGCTCCCGTGACGGAGCCCGCTCCCCCTGCGCCTGCCCCGGTCGACGCGCCGCCCCCGATGCCCCCGCTCGAGACGTTGCCGCCGCTGCCGAAGGGCCCCGCGCCCGGTACCGACGTCGTCGCCAACGGTGAGTGCCGCCGGCAGTGCATGGTCTCGTTCAACCAATGCGTGAAGACACGCTGTGGCACCGCCATCGCCGCGTCGTGCCGGCAGTCGTGTGACAAGCAGCAGACGAAGTGCGTCACGGGGTGCCCATGAGGCGCGCGTCGTTGCTCCTCGCCGTCGTCGTCTTCGTCGGCTGCCAGCCCACCACGCGGCGCATCGTGCGTGGCCCGTCGACGCCGCGCGCGCCGAGCTGCGCCGTCTCGATTCCCGCCGTGCGCATCACCGACGTCACCTGCCAGGGTGACTTCTCGCGCGACGAGCTCTGGAGCGCGGCGCTGGTGAAGACCGCAGAGACCGGCCCCGAGCAGGGCAGCTTCTCGTTCGACGTCGTCGAGACGAACGAGGCCGCGGGCTGGCGGGCGCTGCGCGCGAAGTTCATGACGGCGCAGGAGCCGGTCGGCCCTCACACCATCGACGCGCTGCTCTCTCCCGGGCAGCTCGAGGCCGCCCGCAATCGCGCCACGCTCAAGGCCTGCCAGCGCGCCGTCATCGTCGAAGGCACCGACCCGGCGACGAAGGCGTCGTGTCTGCAATACCTCTCGGCCCAGCAGCAGCTCGCGCAGAGCGAGCGTCACCACGCCGAAGAGATGGGCGTGCAGCGGCAGGCGGTCGAGGCACAGAAGCAGTCGGCGCAGGCGCAGCAGCAGGCGGCCGATGCGCTCCTGTTGCAGTCGATGCAGCGCAACCGGTCGACCATCGTCGTCGTCGGAAGCAGCAACTGCCGCTCGAGCCTCGACTGTGGCTTCGGCGAGTTCTGCAAAGACTGGAGCGGCGGCCGCGTGTGCATGGGCAACGGCGGCGCCGGCGCTCCCTGCTCGAGCAGCATCGACTGCAGTGGTGGGCTGTTCTGTCGCGGCGGGTTCTGCGCGCGTTGACCCGCCGGGCCGTCGGTCACTGTCTGACGTCTTCTTCGGCGATGCCGCGCTTGAGCAGCTCGAGCAGAATGCGCTCGGCCTGCCGCTCATCGACCTCGGCCCGCGTGGCGAGCGCGCCCAGCGTCGGGTGTCCCTCCTCGAGGGCCTTGATGATGCGCAGCTCGGCAGACGACGCGGCGCGACGGTAGAGGTGCGAGAGCTCGTGGTTGAGCCTCAGCCTGCGCGGCGACTCGAGCAGCTCTCGCGCGCGGTCGGCGCCGAACCGCAAGAGCCCGCGCTGCACGTCTTCGAGTGCGGTGAAGACCGACGGCGCGCTCGGGTCGGCAAGGGCCGGGCGGAACGAGAAGGTGCCGGTGCCGCGGCTGGTGACGAGGGCCTCGAGCGCGGCGGTGCCGTCGACGCGCAGGCTGCCGTTCTGGGCGATGGCGCTGGCGAGCGCTCCTTTCGACACGGTGACTTCGTAGCGGCCCAGCTCGTCTTCGAGCTCGAGCGTGCCCGTCGCTTCGAACTCGGCCAGCTGCGAGAGCACCCACTGCGCACCGACGGCTGGCAGCACCACCTCGAAGTCGCGCTCCTTCAGCACCGCCTGCTTCACCGTGCGGCGCGGCGTCACCAGAATGCTCACCGTGTCGAGCACCTCGCGTGAGCGCCCCGACTTCTTCAGGTACGCGCGCGCGCCGGCCTTCGCGGCCTTCAGCGTGCCGACCGCGTCTTCGTAGGCCGAGAGCAGCACGACAGGAATCTCGCGGGTGTTCGGGTCGCTCCGCAGGGTGCGCAAGAGCCCCCAGCCGTCGAGCCGCGGCATGTCGATGTCGGAGACGACGATGTCGGTGGGGAAGCGCTGCACCAGCGTCAACGCCTCGAGCCCGTTCTCGGCGCTCAGCACACGGTAGCCGGCGCTCTCGAGTACGCGAGAGAGCAACGAGTTGAGCGACTGGTCGTCTTCGGCCAGCACCACCGTCATGCGCTGGCCCGAGTCGGCGTCGCGCGTCGACTCGAGCGTCGGCTCGGTGTCTTCGATGCCCAGCATCTCTTCGAGCGCCGCCGCGCCGTGCAGGCCACAGAAGGTCGCGGCCCGCAGCGCGCCGCCGTCGAACATCGCGACGCCTTCGAGGGGGGTGTTCGCGAGCACCTTCATCAGCCCGCTCAGCCGCCCCGCCGCGGCCCACGCGAGGAAGCGGTCGGCCAGCGTGGTGCTCGAGGGCACCTGGTCGAGCGAGCGGAGCGCCCTGGCCGGAACGATGACATGCGCTCCGAGACGGAACAGCCGCGCCGCCAGGCCCACCGTCACCGGCGTCTCGGTCGCCACCACCACCACGCCCGCCACGCCATGGGGAGATTGGAGCAGCTCAGCCACCGAGCAGACCCGCGCGTCACAGGTGCCCTCGGCCGCGTCGACGCCACCCAGCTGCAGCAACTTCAGCCCCGCATCACCCAACACGCCCAGTCGCATCACCCGTGGAAATAGCGCCCACCTCGTTGCCGGGAAAGCCTCTGTGCCTGACGCGCGACCGCGACCGAGGCCCTCTTTCAAACCTGCAAGGTCCGACTTTCAACTTTGCAACTTCAGGGTGAGCTGATTGCCGCAGCCATCACAGAAGACGTTCGTCTCGGGCTCGACCTTGCCGCCCATCGACATCGTCCGCTCCGTCTTGCAGCGGGGGCAGGGGCCGGTGCACTCCTTGAAAGACGAGCGCGTCAGCACCCGCCAGAGAAAGAGAACGGGCCCGAGCAGCAGCAGCACCGGTGGAAGAATGAAGTGCAGCCCGGGAATCACGATGCTGAACCCGGCGGCACCCCACGCGAGGCCCAGCACCATCGCGCCGCGGCGCAGGCGCTCGAGCATCGTCCAGTCGGCGATGACGACGGTGGCCTGCGTGGGCTGCTCCGAGCCCAGACTCAACCGTACGGGGAGATTTCGGGTGGGCACGCGTGCGGCTGTAGCACCGGACCGTCGTCGACTGCTCGCCCTGAAGTGCCCCGACATGAGCGTGGGTGATGACGTACAACGCGCGGCATGAACGACCGGGTCATCGTCATCACGGGCGCGAGCGCGGGCATCGGTGAAGCGCTGGCGAAGCAGGTGTTCGCGAAGGGGGCGCGGCCGGTGCTGGTGGCGCGGCGGGCCGAGGCGCTCTCGGCGGTGAGCGCGGCCTGTGGGGGCGCCCAGGCCCTCGTGGCCGACGTCACGCGGCGCGGCGAAGTGGAGCGCGTCGTCGCCGAGGTGCTGCAGCAGCAGGGCCGCCTCGACGTGTGGGTGAACAACGTCGGGCGCGGCATCTCGCGAATGCCCTCCGAGCTGACCGACGCCGACCTCGACGAGATGATGGCGGTGAACGTGAAGAGCGCGCTCTACGGCATGCAGGCGGTGCTGCCGCACTTCAAGGCGCGCAACGCGGGCCACCTCGTCAACGTCTCGTCGATGCTGGGCCGCGTGCCCTTCGCGGTGCAGCGCTCGGCGTACAACGGCGCGAAGCACTTCTTGAACGCGCTCACCGCGAACCTGCGCGCAGAGCTCGCGCCCACGCACCCCGGCATCACGGTGTCGCTCTTCTCACCCGGCGCGGTGGCGACCGACTTCGGGAAGAACGCGCTCCACGGCGGCGTCGATTCACGCACGCTCCCGAACGCGCAGAGCGCCGACGACGTCGCCGCGGCGCTCGTGAAGCTGCTCGAGACGCGGCAGCCCGACGCCTACAGCCGGCCCGAGTTCAAGCAGACGGTCGTCGACTACTTCTCGAAGCTGTGAGTCGGCTCCAGCGCTCGACGGTGCGGCGCCGTCAGCGCGCCTCGCGAAACCGCTGCGGCGTCGTGCCGGTGTGCCGCTTGAAGAACTTCACCAGGTTCGTCGGCTCGTCGAAGCCGAAGCGGGCCGAGAGCTCCTTCACCGAGAGGTCGCTGTAGGCGAGCAGCCGTTTGAGCTCGAGCACCACGCGCGCGTCGATGGTCTGCTTCGCGCTCGTGCCCAGGTGACGCAGCGTCAGCCGGTTCAACGTTCGCGGGGTCACCTTCGCGAGCCTGGCGTAGTGCTCGACCGAGCGGCTCGTCTCGAGGCCCAGCTCCAGCGTCTCGCGGAACTGCTCCAGGGCCGCAGGCGCGGTGGAGGCGCCCTCGGCGTTCGTCACGAGCCGCTCCAGCTGCAGCAACAACGCGCGCAGGAGCGACGAGAGCACCGCCGTCTGCACCGGGTCGGCCGGCCGGGCGTACTCGCGCTCGAGCTGGCCCA
The DNA here is from genome assembly GCA_016793585.1 of Archangium sp. The sequence goes on along the minus strand of JAEUJR010000009.1, from coordinate 5,270 downwards.
TCAGCCCCGTTACGTCGGGCCACAGTGCCCTGGGCACGTTCAGCACGGGCGTCTTCCAGAAGGGCGACAACACGCGTGCACCCCGGAGCGGGTCGACCAGCCGTGGCTCTGCCGAGAGCTGCAGGAACTCGGGCGTGAACAGCAGGAGCGACAGCTCGAGGCCCGGTGTCGGGTCGAAGCCCTGCACGCGACCCGGCGCGACGAAGACGAGGTCGCGCGGGCGCAGCAGATGCCGCTCGAAGTCGACGCGGTGCCGCGTGCGCCCGGTGAGACAGGCCGCCATCAGGTGAAACTGCGGGCGGGTGAGGCCGTCGAGCGCGTGGGTGAGCGTGCGTCGGCGCAGCTCCGAGAAGCGCATCACCTCGAAGCCCAGGCCGGGGCGAACGCTGCTGCGAAACCCGAGCTCGACGACGTCACGCATCACGCCTCACTTCGAGTACTGCGCCTCGGTGCCGATGCTCGCGATGACGTCGAGCGCGGCCGAAGGGTACTTCGCCTTCACCTTGTCGAGCGCTTCCTTCGCCGACTTCGAGCCCTTCACGGCCGCGTCGAAGGCCTTGAGGTAGTCGCGGGTGAAGGTGATGGCCGAGGCGTCGTCCTTCGCGTCGGGCACCTTGTGGCCGGCGATGACGAGCTCGGGCTTGAGCTTCTCGATGGTGTCGAGCGTCGCGAGCCACGCGGTGCGCGAAGGCGCCTTCGTCTCCGCCGTCCACACGTGCACGCCGTTGAAGAGCGTGTCGCCGCCGACGACGGCCTTCGCCGAAGGAATCCACACCCAGGTGTTGTGCGCGTCGTCGCCCTGGACGCTGCCGTGAAGGGTGAGCGTCTCGCCCTCGAGCGTGAGGGTGTCGCCAGTCAGCACCTCGGGAATCACCGGAGCGTCGGTCAGGTTCGCCCCGTACATCGGGCCCCACTGCGCGACCTTGCCCTTCCACGACTTCTCGATGTCTTTGATGGTCTCGGCGCGCGCGACGAGCTTCGCCTTCGGGAAGGCGGCCTTCAGGGCCACGGCGCCGAAGTAGTGGTCGGGGTGGCCGTGCGTGACGAAGATGGTGGTGAGCGTCTTGCCCGAGTCGAGCACGGCGGCGGCCACCCGGTGCGCGTCGGCGAGCGTGAAGGCGGTGTCGATGAGCAGGGCCTCCTTCTCACCCGTCACCAGCGTCGAGGTGACGAAGAAGCCCTGCGGCGAGCCGACGAGGGGCGTCACCTTGAGCGGAGCAGCGAAGGCAGGAACGGCGAAGAGCAGCGCGGCGAGCAGTGTTTTCATGGTGCGCCAGAAGTAGTGCGCACCTGCCGCGGTGACCATGGTGAGGAGTCGCCGCTTGATGGTGAAAAACGACCATCGCCTGGTCTCACACGTCCCGGCCTGGAGGGAGTGATGGTGAAATCAGCGCTCACTGGCGCAGCGGCTCACGTCGCCGGCACGAGGCGCTTCGCGGCGCTCGAGTCGGCCACCTCGCGCCACCACGGGTCGAAGCGCTCGACGCGGGAAGGCTCGATGGGCGCGCCGAGACGGGGCGTCACCATGGGCACGCCGCGCTCCTGCACCAGGCTCGCGAGCGTCTCGGCCGGCTCGTCCCACGCGTGCAGCGCGAGGTTGAACGTGCCCCAGTGAATCGGAAGGAACGTGCCCGAGCCCAGCAGCTTCCACGCCTCGAGCGCGTTGTGCGGCCCGAGGTGAATGTCACCCCACTGCTCGTGAAACGCGCCGACCTCGAACATCGCGAGGTCGAACGTGCCGAAGCGCTGCCCGATGTCGCGGAACTCGTCGGTGAGGCCGGTGTCGCCAGAGAAGAAGACGCGGTGTTTGTCGGTCTCGAGCACGAAGCTGGCCCACGAGGTCGTGTTGCGGTCGCCGACGCCGCGCCCCGAGAAGTGCTGCGCCGGCGTCGCCGTGAGGCGCAGGCCCTTCACCTCGGCCACGTCACCCCAGTCGAGCTCGGTGATGCGCTCCGCGGCCACGCCCCACGACTCGAGGTGTGCGCCGACGCCGAGCGAGGTGACGATGGGCACCTTCGACTTCGCCAGCTCGGTCATCGTCGGCAGGCAGAGGTGGTCGTAGTGGTCGTGGCTCACCAACACCACGTCGAGCTCGGGCAGCTCGTCGAAGCGCACCGGCGTCTTGTGAAACCGCTTCGGGCCCGCGAAGCCGACGGGAGACGCGCGTTCGCCGAAGACCGGGTCGGTCAACACCTTCACGCCGTCGAGCTCGAGCAGCAGCGTGCTGTGCCCGAGCCACGTCACGCGCAGGCCCGTCTCGGCGCGCGTCTGCCAGGTCGGCCGCGGGTCGAGCACGGGGAACGCGCCTCGGGGTTCGCGCTGCGTGCTCGAGAAGAAGTACTCGCCCAGCAGCGGCAACGGGTTGCCCTTCAGGCCGGGCGACACCTTCTTGGTGTTGGTGAAGACGCCGTCTTTGAAGCGCTTCGAGGCGAGCACGCGCTCGAGACGCGCACCATGAGCCTTGCTGCCGAGGACGCGGGGGTGGGGCATGGCCGCTGTGTAGCGTCGGGCGCGGCGGTTCGCTCGGCGCTTCACACGACTTCACACGAGTGACAACGGCGTCACCGGCTCCCATCGGCTTGCGCTCGAGTGGCGGAGTCGGGCAAACCCGGCTCATGCCGTTCCGGTTCGGCGCCTTCTGCCTCGCGATGAGCCTCGTGCTCGGCGCGGTGGCGTGCGCCCCGGCTGGTTCGACGGCCTGCAGCCCGGGAGACACGGTGACCTGCTACCCGGCCGACGCCGGACTGGGAGTCGGCCACTGCAAGGCCGGCCTCGCGACGTGCACGGCGATGGGCCGGCTCGGCACGTGCGTCGGCGCCGAGGTGCCTGAAATCGAGACCTGCAACGGCGAAGACGACGACTGCGACGGGCTCGTCGACGAGGGCGTCACCAACGCGTGTGGTGGCTGCTCGGCGTTGATGAACCAGCCCGACGCGGGCTGCGAACCCTGTGGCACCTGGGTGTGCGCCGGGCGTGAAGCCGTGCGCTGCAACAGCCGGCCTGCCAACAACTGCGGCGTCTGTGACGCGCCCGACGTGACGGGGTTGAACCAGTCGTGCGTCGCGGCGAACGGCTGCATGGGCACCACGGTGTGCCCTGCCGATGGTGGAACGGCGGCGACGTGTCTGGGCGCGCCGAAGAACAACTGCGGCGTCTGCAACCGGCCCGACGTCAGCAGCCTCGGCGCGGCCTGCATGGCGGGCGGCTGCTCGGGAACGCTGCAGTGCGCGTCGGGCGGCATCACCTCGTTCTGCGGCGGGCCCAATCGCAACAACTGTGGGGCGTGTGGGCAGGCCAACGTGACGGGGCTCGGCGTTCGCTGCACCCTGCCGTCGGGAACAGGCTGTGGCGTCACCTCGTGCAACGCCGACGGCACCATGGCCGAGTGCACCGCGTCGCAAGAAGACCCCGACTCCGATGGCGTCGCGAGCCCGTGTGACAACTGTGCAGCGCGCAGCAACCCGGGGCAGGAGGACGGTGACGGTGACGGCGTCGGCGATGTCTGTGACACGTGCCCCGCGCTCGCGACCGCCCCGCAGACCGACGGTGATGGCGATGGCAAAGGAGACGCGTGCGACAACTGCCCCACCGCGGCGAACCCGACCCAGGCCGACGGCGACCGCGACGGGCTGGGTGACGCGTGCGACTCCGACGCCGACAACGATGGCGTGCTGAACGCCGTCGACAACTGCCCTGGCATCGCGAACTCGACGCAGGCCGATGGAGACGGAGACGGCCTCGGCGACGCCTGTGACAACTGCCGCCTCGTGGGCAACCCGGCGCAGGTCGACACCGACATGGATGGCGTCGGCGACGTCTGTGATGTCTGCGCCGCGACGGCGAACCCCGGGCAGGAAGACGGCGACATGGATGGCAAGGGTGACGCCTGCGACAATTGTCCAACCCTTGCCAATCTGACGCAGGCCGACGGTGACAATGATGGCAAGGGAGACGCGTGCGACAACTGTCCGACGCTCCCCAACCCGAACCAGACGAACACCGACGGCGACGCGCGCGGCGACGTCTGCGACCTGGTCATCAGCGAACTGGCGGCCGCTGGTCCGAACGGCGCCGATGACGAGTTCGTCGAGCTCTACAACCCGGGCGCTGAAGACGTGTCGCTGGTGGGCTGGGCGCTGCAGTCGCGTGGGCCGACGGCGACGGGCTGGTCGACGGTGAACGTGCTGTCAGGCGCCAGCGTGACGATTCGCGCGCACGGGTACTTCCTCATCGGGTCGGGCACCGCGACTGGCTACACGGGCACGCCCGCGGCCGACTTCGTGGCGCGCAGTACGACGAACAACCCGAAGGCCATGGGCCTGGCGAACGCGAACGCGCAGGTGCGGCTCGTGCTGCCAGGAGCGACGACGTCGACGCCTGCGGGAGACGCGCTGGTGAGCGACGCCGTCGGCTACGGAACCGGCGCGATGTTCGGAGAAGGCGCCAGCACCGTCGCAGGGCCCTGGGGCGCGTCGTCGCCGTACTCCGCCGCGAGCCTCGAGCGAAAAGCGAACGCCGCCTCCACGAGCACGTCGATGGGCCCGGGCGGCTCCGATGAGAACGCAGGGAACGGCAGCGACACCAACGTCAACGCCAACGACTTCGTGACGCGCATGACCCGCCAGCCGCAGAGCACGATGTCGCCGACGGAGCCGTAGCCTTTCATCGCGGATGCGACGGTCGGGCGCTGCGACGCGTCTTGAGGCATGCGTCTGGTGCTCATCGTCGTCCTTCTCGCTGGCTGCGTGCCTGCGAGGTCTGAATGCAACGCCAGCACCTGTGCGAGCGGTTGCTGTGATGTCGAGGACCGATGTCGCATGCCCAGCTCTCAGGCGTGTGGCGCGAACGGAGCCGCGTGCTCGACCTGTCTTCAGGGGCAGAGTTGTGTGCTCGGAGTCTGCACGCTCCACTCGACGATGGGGCCCGGTGAGAATGCCGGTGGCGGAACGTCAGGCGGCGGAACGTCAGGTGGCGGAACGTCAGGCGGCGGAACGTCAGGCGGCGGAACGTCAGGCGGCGGAACGTCAGGTGGCGGAACGTCAGGTGGCGGAACGTCAGGTGGCGGAACGTCAGGCGGCGGAACGTCAGGAGGCGGAACGTCAGGCGGCGGAACGTCAGGCGCCGGAACCTCAGGCGGCGGAACGTCAGGGGGCGGCACGTCAGTGGGCGGAACCTCAGGTGGCGTAACGTCAGGGGGCGGAACGTCAGGTGGCGGAACGTCAGGTGGCGGAACGTCAGGTGGCGGAACGTCAGGTGGCGGAACGTCAGGT
>JAEUJR010000005.1 GCA_016793585.1 Archangium sp. | reverse complement strand
GGCGCTCGAGCACGGCCTGCGCTTCGTCGACTCGCTCGTGTACCAGGAGAAAGACGTGCCGATTCTTCCGAACCCGAAGCGCGCGCTCGGCGGCGTGCGGCAGTCGGAGGTCTCGGGTCAGGTGCGCCAGGACTTCGTCGGCCACCTCATCAACCTGTTGCTCACCCTGGAGGCGTGATGGCCACCGCTCCGATTGCGCTCGTCTCGATGCCCTCGCTGCGTGACGACATTCCGTCGTTTCAGCTCGCGTTGTTGAAGCCCACGTTGGAGCGGGCCGGCTACACGGTCGTGCCGCACTCCGTGTTCCTGCACTTCTCGAGCTTCATCGGCTCGACGCTCAACCAGGCGCTCGCTGAAGTGCACATGTCGCTCGCAGGAGAGTGGATCTGGAGCCGCGCGGCGTTCGGCGAGGTGAAGCCCTCGCACGAGTATCTGAGCCGGTTTCACCACGACCTCGTCTCCATCTGCGAGCCGGCCGGCGTCGGGCCCGAGGTGTTGCTCGAGCTGCGTGACGAGCGCTGCCCGCAGTTCATCGAGCGCCTCGTGGAGGACCACGACTGGAGCCAGTACGCCTTCGTGGGCTTCACCGTCGTCTTCCAGCAGATGCTCGCGTCGCTCGCGCTCGCGAAGGCGCTGAAGCGGAAGTACCCGACGCTGCCCATCGTCTTCGGGGGCGCGACGTTCGAAGACGACATCGCGGCCGAGGTGATGGCGCACTGCCCCTTCGTCGACGTGGTGCACTGCGGAGACGCCGACCAGACGCTGCCCGAGCTCGCACGGCGCGTGGCAAAGCGGCTCCCGCTCGATGGGCTCCCGGGCGCGATGTTCCGCGGGCCAGACGGTGCGGTGCGCTTCAACGGCCGCGCGCCCAACCTCGAGCAGATGGACCTCACGCCGATGCCCGACTTCGACGAGTTCATCGCCCTGCGCGACGACCTCGAGCTCGAGCGCAAGGGCGCGCTCATGCTGCCCATCGAGACTGCGCGCGGCTGTTGGTACGGCATGAAGAACCACTGCACCTTCTGCGGGCTCAACCGCCAGGGCATGGCGTTTCGCTCGAAGTCTCCGGCGCAGGTGCTCGAGATGCTCAAGCACCTCTCGCGGCGCTACGGCACGCGGCACTTCAACGCCATCGACAACATTCTCGCGCCTGAATACGCCGAGGCGCTCTTCGGGGTGCTGGCCGAGGCGAAGACCGACCTCGAGCTGCACTACGAGATTCGCCCCACGGTGAGCCGCGCGCAGCTGCGCTCGATGCGGCGCGGTGGCCTCATCTCGGTGCAGCCCGGCGTCGAGAGCTTCTCGACCCACGTGCTGACGCTGATGAAGAAGTTCACCACCGGCATCAAGAACATCGAGCTGCTGAAGTGGACGGCGTACTTCCAGATCTCCAACGCCTACAACCTGCTCTACGGCTTCCCAGGCGAGACGGTCGACGACGCGACGCTGCACGCGAAGGTGATTCCGCAGCTGTTCCACTACCAGCCACCGTACGGCATGGTGAAGGCGCGGCCCGATCGAGGGTCTCCGATGTACGAGAAGCCCACCGAGCAGAAGATGGGCACGCTCGTGCCGGTCGCGGTGTACCAGCACCTGTACCCGCCCGAGTTCGACCTGCAGAAAATCTCGTACTACTTCGACGACACGCGCACCGACGTGCCGCCTCGTGAGACGTACGACGAGAGCCTCGCGCTCGTCGAAGAGTGGACCGAGCGATGGAAGGACTCCGAGCGCCCGTCACTCACGTCGTTCAAGACGCCGGGCAGTCTGTCGATTCACGACGAGCGGCACGGCAAGCGGGTGGCCACGCGCTTCGACGATCGCGCGGCCGAGCTCTACGAGTTCTGCGCCGACGCGCGGCGAACGGTCGACGTGGTGGAGCAGTTCGGACAAGACCGCGGGTGGCTCGACGCGACGCTGGAGGAGATGCTCGAGAAGCAGCTGCTGCTCGAACTCGACGGCCGCTACCTCGCGCTCGCGTTGCCGGTGAACCCGCACCACTGACCAGCGACCTCGACGCTCACCGCGCCGAACGGTGACGTCATACGGTGTTGCCGGTGCCGCACCACGCGCACTCCGTACCAACAGCAGGCCAGCGACCTCGACGGGCACTCCCCGCGCCGACAGCCACCATGTTGCCGATGAACCTGCACCACCGTTCGGCGACCTCGGCGGGCACGCTCACCGCGCCGACAGCCGCCGTGTTGCCGGTGAACCTGCGCTGAAGTTGGTACACCGTCGCCATGAACCTGGGACTCGATGGAAAAGTCGCGCTCGTCACCGGCAGCACGCGCGGCATCGGCCGGCACACCGCGCTCACGCTCGCGAAAGAAGGCTGCGACGTCGCCATCTGCGGCCGCACGAAAGAGACGCTCGACGACGCGGCCAACGCGCTGAAGCAGACCGGTCGTCGGGTGAGCACGACGCAGGTCGACCTGGTCGAAGCCGGCGGCGTGGAGCGCTTCGTCGACGAAGCCGTGAAGGCCCTCGGCCGCCTCGACGTCGTCGTCGCGAACGTCGGTGGAACGTTCGGCGGCAACTTCCTGCAGACGAGCGCGGCCGACTGGCTGAAGACGTTCGAGGTGAACCTCGTGCACGCGGTGCGGGTGATTCAGGCCGCAGCGCCGCACCTCGCGAAGAGCGACTCGGCGAGCGTCGTCATCGTGGCCAGCATCTCGGGTTCGCGCCCCGGGCCGCGGGCGCAGTACGGCGTCGCGAAGGCGGGAGAGATTCAGCTCGCGTCGTCGCTGGCCAGAGAGCTGGCGCCGCAGCGCATTCGGGTGAACGCCGTCAGCCCCGGCAGCATCCTCTGGGAGGGCGGCTCGTGGCACAAACGCTCGACCACCATGCCCGAGGTCATCAACGAGTTCGTCGCGCGCGAGTTCCCCTGGGGGCGCATGGGCACGCTCGACGAGATCGCGAACGTCATCTCGTTCGTCTCGTCACCGCGCGCGAGCTGGGTGAACGGCGCGAACATCGTCGTCGACGGCGCGCAGGGCCAACCCTCCATCAAGCTGCCCTGACTGAGCAGCGCGACGTGCCCAACGTCAGTTGCAGATGGGGCTGACGTCGCGCGTGGGGCTGAGAATGGTCTCGGTCGGGTTGACCTCGCAGGTGGTGAACCCGAGCGTCGTCGACGTCGCCTCGATGAGCGTGTGCCCGCCCGCGCCGCCGCCACCGCCACCACCGGCCTCGTAGCGGCCGTTGTTCTCGCTGTCGAAGTAGCTCGAGCCGGGAGCTCCGGCGCCGGGGTTCGCATAGAGCGCGCCGCCCATGCCGCCGTTGCCGCCGTTGTACGACGAGCCAGAGCCGCCGGCCGCGCCCGCGAAGCCGGGAATCACGTTGCCGTTCTGCCCGTCGTGGCCGCCGCCGAAGAGGAAGCCCAGGTCGACGATGCCGCCGCCTTCACCGCCGCCGCCGCCGTTCGCCACGATGACCGAGCGCGTGGCCGCCACGTAGGGCGCCTGAATGACGATGGTGCCGCCCGAGCCGCCACCACCGCCGCCGCCGGGGCCCGACGAGCCGAGGGTTCCCGAGCCCGAGCCGCCTGCGCCGTTCACCAGCAGCCGCGAGTTGTCCATGATGAGGCCGTAGCGCGCGATGAGCTGGAACGCGCCGCCGCCAGCACCACCAGCGCCCCCCTGCGGGCCGCCGCCCGTTCCGCCCGGGCAGCCACCGAGCAACGCATAGCGGGTGCGCGCGCGAATCGTGCCTGCGGTGCCTCCGGTGCTGAAGGTGCTGCCGCCACCGCCGGGGCCACCCGCCGACTTGAAGCTGCCTGCGCCACCAGCGCCTGAGGCCGTCTGGTTGTTGGTGCTCCCGTTTCCACCCGCTGAGGTGCCGCAGTTCAGGTTGCCGCCGGGCCCGGGCGTGGTGCCGTAGCCCGACGCGTCGATGGTGGCGTTGTTGATGAGAATGCCGGTGTACGCGATGAAGATGACGGGCTTGTTGCCGACGAGGCGCAGGTTGCTGCCGGCGTTGAGCAGGAACTGGTCGAACACCAGCACCACGGCAGGGCCGGTCGACGTCATCGCTTCATAGATGAGGGGCCGCCCAGTCCACCCGCCGCCGAAGACGTTCCCCGTGCTGTTGAAGCTCGCGTTGCCCGAGATGCTGACGGTGCCCTGCACGGGGCGCGGCAGCGCGTTGGTGTCGACGTTCGCGGGCGAGTAGCCGAACTGCACGCCGGGCGGAGGGCCGCACATGCCGCCGGGCCTGCAGACCTCGTTCGCGTTGGGGCAGGTGCCCGAGAAGTTCGGCGAGTAGTTGCACGTCTCGTTCGAGAGGCACGTGCCCTGCTGGTTCCAGCACGGACCGGCGGGCGGCGAGTTGCACGTCAACACGCGCTGCGCGTTGCACGAGCCCACCTGGCAGACCTCGCCGAAGGTGCACGAGTTGCCGTCATCGCAGCTCTGGCCTCCACACGAGGGGTCGGCGCAGTCGACGAGGCCGTTGAGGTTGTCGTCGATGCCGTTGCTGCAGGAGACCTCGGTGCACTGCCACGGCAGACACGGGCCACCGACCGCGCCTCCGTCGGGCAGCGTCGCCAGCCCGCCATCAGGAAGCGGGAGACCGATGATGCCGCCATCGGCGCCGATGATGACGCCGAGCCCACCGTCGGGCAGCGTCGGCCGGCCGCCGTCGGGCAGCGCGGGAAGACACAGACCTGCCGAGCACCCGTAGCCGCTGGGGCAGGTGACGGTCGCGCACGCGGTGTCGATGCAGGTGCCGCTCGAGCCGCACGCCTGACCGTTGGGACAAGGACCGCCGTTGGAGCCGCAGCCGGTGGCGACGCACGAGCCCTGCGCGCAGGTCTGGCCCATCGGGCACGTGACGCCGACACAGCGCGATTCGGTGCAGACGTTGTTGATGCAGACCTGCGTCGGGCTGCAGCGGCCCTGACACGCCATCGTACCGGGGCCAGCACCAGCGCCTCCCGTGCCTGCGCCCGAGCCGCCCGTGCCTGCGCCTGAGCCACCCGTGCCTGCGCCCGAGCCACCCGTGCCTGCGCCCGAGCTGCCTGCGCCCGAGCTGCCTGCACCGGAGCTGCCTGCGCCGGAGCTGCCCGCGCCGGAGCTGCCCGCGCCGGAGCTGCCCGCGCCCGCGTTTCCAGCGCCCGCGTTCCCCGCAGCAGAACCGCCGCCAGTGGCTTGAGGAACCATGTTGGGGCCAGGGCCGGTTCCAGGGCCACCACCGGCACCGCCGCGGTCGTAGCACTTGCCATCGGCGGCGCAGCGCTGGTCACCCGGGCACGTCACGCCGAGACACTTCTTGGGAATGCACTCCTGCGCGACACAGACCTCGGCCTGCGTGCAGACGTCGACGTCGCAGCCACGCGTGTAGCACCCACCCTTCACGCAGGTGCCGCCGCCGCTGCAGCTCTTGCCCACGCACTGTTCATCGGTGCACTGGCCGCCCGCACAGACCTGCCCTTCACCACACGTTCGGTTCGCGCACGCCCGCGAGTAGCAGCTGCCCGACACGCAGGCCTGGCCCTCGGCGCACGCAGAGTCGGGGCACATGGGCTTGGCGATGCAGACCTTCGACGGGCCACAGATTTCGGCGCCGGGGCACTCGTTGTCGAAGGTGCAGGGCGTTCCCGCAGGAGGGCCGCCGCTGCAGCTGCTGCACGACGAGACCCACAGCGCGATGGAAGCCAGGATGACGCGGACGTGGAAGCGCATTGAGGCCTGCGACTCTAGCGCCGGGCGGGCGGATCAGGGCGTTGGCGGCCGTTCATCCGATGGCGTGTCGGCGCGTGTGCGACACCGATTGACGACGCTCAGTGGAGCAGCCATGGCCGACGCAACACCGCCACGACTTCGCGCAGCGTCCACCAGAGGCGTGCGTCGAACGTGAGGGCGCGATGAACGGCAACGAGCTCGGTGTCGAAGCCGGCCCGCCGAAAGTGAGCGGCTGCACGAAACGCGTGGAAGTCGTCGGTGACGACGAAGACGCGAGCGACGCTGAGCGGGCGCAGCAGGTCGGCCGAGTGCCGCGCGTTGGCGAAGGTCGAGCGGCTCTTCGTCTCGACGAAACACGCTGCTTCGGGAACACCCGCACGAAGCGCGAGCGCGCGGCCGATGGCGGCCTCCGAAGTCTCTCCAGTTCCGCCGCCAGAGATGACGAGGCGCGGCGCCAGGCCCTGCCGGAAGAGCTGCACACCACGTTCGACACGCGCGACGAGCGCCTCCGAAGGCGTGCCATCGGGCAGCACCCGCGCGCCGAGCACGACGATGGCGTCGCGAGCCGAAGCGTCGAAGGCGCGCCGGCCGAAACGATGAACCCGCAGCATCAGCGCCACGAAGGCGAACGGCGCCAGCAACGCCCACGTCACTTCGGGCTCCGAACGACTCGCCGTGCGCCGGCCGCGAGCTCGAGGAACAGCGACGCGTCAGAGAACGCGACGTAGGTGCGGTGCGACAACACGTCGGCCTCGCGCTCCACCGTCGGGTCCACGAACGAGCCATCGGCGCGACGCACCCACGCGTGCGGCCAGGCGCGCTCGGCTTCGAGCACCAGGCCGAGCTGAACCGATGCGCCGTCGTGCTTCGAGACCCACGCGCGCGCGGCAGGAAGACAGGACGCGTCGATGCGCGAAGCCACACCCTCGACGCTCACCACCTTCGCGTCCGCACGCGGCTCGAGCGACACGACAGGCCCAACTCCGGTCACGGGAAAGCCGGCGCCGAAGACGTCGAGCCGGCCGTCGAGCTTCGCGTCGCTCTGTTCGAACCGGCTCACCACCGAGTCCGCGACGCCGAGCACGTCGACCGAGCGCAGCGCGCCGGCCCGGTCCCACGTGACGCGAATGCGCACGTCGTCGATGGAGCCCTCACCTCGTTCATCGACGCACAGCCGTTCGCGCTTCCGGGTGCGCTCCTCCCGAACGTCGAAGCAGCCGACGCGCCGGCGGGACAGCGCCTGCAGCTCCGACTCGAGGTCCTTCGGGTTCACCGGCCACGACCGCTCGAAGCGGCGCGCTTCTCCGCGAAACACGTGCTCGGCGCGGTAGGTGAAGCGGTCGCGCTCCTGCACGAGCTCGATGACGCCCACGGGCACGCCCTGCACCGACTGCACGAGCCGCAGCGGGGCCGCCGTCACGAGCATCGAGAGCAGGAGCGTCACGGCGAAGCAGTCTCCACTCACCATGCCCGCTCGTCGAGCCGACGGTTTTCTGCCGCAGCCGCACGGGTGCGCTACGGTCGCGCTCCGCATGGAGAGCCGCCGTTCTCTCGTCATCGCAGGCACGCTGGGAGGCCTCACGACGGGCACGCTCTCGGGGCTCGTGCTGCTCGCGCTGACGGGCCACCCTTCGACGCCGACGGCCTGGGTGCTG
>JAEUJR010001063.1 GCA_016793585.1 Archangium sp. | reverse complement strand
TGGTGGGCCGAGCTGCTGGGGCCCAGAGACGCGCAGACCCTCGTCGTGGGGAGCGAGGCGGCGCCGCGCGTCGTCACCGCGCCCACCGCGGCCCCTCCGCCGACGCCCGTGGCGGTCGTCGCGAGCGAGCCGTTGCCCGCCCCGCCGCCGGCCTGGTCGCCGCTGAAGACGGCCAGTCTCGTCAGCCTCGGCGTGGGCGTGGTGGCGGCGGGCGTCGGGCTCGGCTTCGGGCAGGCGTCGGCGGCCTCGTACGAGTCGGTGACGCGCGCGCGCCGCATCGACGACACCATCGTGGGCCTGACCCTCACGCAGGCGCAGGCGGCGGTGCTCCAGGGCCGCACCGAGGCGTGGGTGGCCAATGGGCTCTTCATCGCCGCTGGCGTGAGCGCGCTGCTCGCCGGCCTGCTGTGGCTGGTGTCGTGATGATGCGATGGCTCTGGGTCGCGGCGTTGCTGTCGGCCTGTGACGTGCTGGGGCCCGACCTCACGCAGCTGAAGTTCGCGTGCGAGTCGTCGGAGCGCTGCGCCTCGGACCCCACTCGTGACGCCGACGCGGGCGGCGCCAGCGACGCAGGCCCGCTCGACTCGGGCACCGACGACGGCGGGCGTGATGCAGGGCTCGTCGACGCCGGCGTCGTCGACGGGGGCAGCACGGACGCCGCCGTGGTCGACGCAGGTGCCATCGTCGGCGGTGGCCGCATCGACGCAGGCTCGGTGGGCGACGCCGGTTGTGCCTCGGGAACGTGGTGCTGGGCCGGCCCCCAACAACATGCGCTGCGCGCCATCGCCGCCAACTCGCCCGACGACTACTGGGCGGTCGGCGATCTCGGCACCATCGTCAGGTTCGACGCTCGAGGCGTGCGCGAGGTCGACTCGGGAACGCTCGACAACCTGTACGGCGTTTGGGCGCTCGGGCCGTCGCTCGCGTGGGCAGTCGGCAACGCCGGCACGGCCCTGCGCTTCTCGGGCGCCCAGTGGAGCCCCACCTTCACCACCACCACCAACACCCTGCGCAGCGTCTCTGGCACGAACCTCAACGACGTCTGGGCCGTCGGCGACGTGGGCACGATGCAACACTTCACCGGCACGGCGTGGTCGGCGGTGCCGAGCGGCACGACCCAGAATCTCCTCTGCGTCCGCGCGCGCACGTCGACCGAGGCCTGGGCGAGCGGCTTCGACGGCACCCTGCTTCGCTGGAATGGGACGAGCTGGTCGTCGGTCTCCATCGCGACCCGGAGACCCATCGTGGCCATTCTGCTCCTCGCGCCCGACGAGGTGCTGGTCGCGACCGACGAGGGGCTCGTGTTTCAAAGAACCCCGACGGGCTTCGTCACCCACTCGCAAGTGGTGCTCAACCTGCGGGCCCTGCACGGCACCAGCCCCACCAACCTCTGGGCTTTCGGCATGCGCGGCGGCATCTCACGGTGGGACGGCACGAGCTGGACCGCCGTCGACGCGCCGGTGCGCACGAGCTGGATGGCGGCGTCGGGCCAGGCCTCGTTCAACCTCGTCGGAGAAGGCGGCGCCTTCCTTCGTTGGGACAGCATCAACCAGTTCTTCTTCTCGTTGCGCGCCGTCGAGCCAGACGACCTCACCGCGCTCCTCGGCTTCGCAGAGGACGACCTCTGGGCCGTCGGCCACGCGGGCCTGGTGCGGCACTTCGACGGCACCGCGTGGACATCGACGCGCATGAGCTCGCGAGACGACCTGTATGCCATCGCAGGCGCGGCTTCGAACGACCTCTGGGCCTCGGGCGGCGGCGCGCTCTTCCGCTGGCGCGGGGCTGCCTGGCAGCAGTACCCGCCCCTGCCCTGCGCGGTGTTGTCGATGCACGCCCGCGCCGTCGACGACGTCTGGGCCGTCGGGGCGCTCGGGTGCGCGATGCACTGGAACGGGACGGGGTGGGCCTCGAGCAACGTCGGCCTGCCCAACGTCACGCTGCGAGGTGTGCTGGCGCGCGCCTCCAACGAGGTGTGGGTCGTCGGTGATTCGGGCACGGCGTTCCGGTTCGATGGCGCGACCTGGTCGTCGACGAACACGCAGACGACCACGACGCTGCACGCGGTGTTTGCGGTGAATGGTAGGTGATTGCGGTAGGCGGGCAGTTCGCGACGGCGCTGCGCTATCGGCAAGGCGCCTGGAGCGTGCTGACGACCCAGCTGCAGGGCGGCTTTCGGGGCGGCACGCCGGACGGTGCAGGTGGCTTCTTCGGCGTGGGCACCCCGCTCGACACCTCGAGCCGGGCGCCCGTGCTGCGACACGACGGAGTCAGCTTCTCGTCGGAGCTCTCGGCCCCCGTACGGGAGGCGTTGCAGGCGACGTGGCTGGCTCCATCGGGAACGCTCTGGGTGGCCGGCACGGGCGGGGCGCTGTTGTACCGGCCTCCCTGAGCGCCGTCGTCAGGGCGTGGAGTCGAAGCAGCCGAGGTTGAGGTACCCACCGTCGACCCTGAGGCAGGTGCCAGACGAGCCGCCGTCGGGCACGCAGTTGAGGCCGGGCTGGCAGGCCTCCAGGCTCTGGCACGTCTGGCCCACGTTCACCTGGGCCTGGCAGGTGCCTGGAGAGCCTGCGCAGAAGAACCCCGGCGCACAGTCGTGGGAGAGGAGACAGGCATCACCTCCGAGGCCCTTCGTCAGGCAGACCCCCGACGTGGGCCGAGAACCCGTGAAGGAGCAGCGCAGGTCTCTCTTGCAATACACGCAGGGCTCACCCACATCGCGAGGTCCCGCACAGATTGGTACACCCGCATCACCCGGCTGACAGGCCAGCGGCACCTCGCAGTCGTTGCTGAGCGACGGCTGCCTTCCAGCGCCGGCGTCTGCGACGTCGCACGCCACGCCAGCGGGCCTGGGAGAAGCGCACCGCGACGTCACGCCATTGCACGACAGGGGCGCCTCGCACACGTTCGCAGCGTTGGGGTTGCACGGTTCCCCCAGCTTCGCGCGCGCGACGCAGCGCCAGACGACACCAGAGTTCGACAACTGCTGCTCGCTCGCGAGGTCTCCGCACCCCGCCGAATCGCCCACCACGACGCCCGCATCGGCGAACGGCTTGCAGACGCCAGGGCACGTCGTCGAGGAGTCGCACCACCCCTGAGCGCATTCCCGCCCGAAGCAACCGCCGCCGAGCTGCACGCGCGGCTGAAACGCCTCGCTGCAGCTGGGTGGGGTGTACCCAGCGCGGCGGCAGTCGAGGCTCGCGAAGTCGGCGTAACACTGCGCGGCTCTCGTCGCGTCGAACGCCAGGCGGCCATCTCGAAGGGCAGGCAGCGTGTTCCAGCACCAGGTGAGGCCGTACTGCTGCAGGATTCGCTGGTTGTCGGCGATGCAGCCCGTTCTCGTCTTCGACAGCCCGCACCGGACCTCGAAGGCGCAGAGCGCATCGAGCGTCGCGTCACTGCAGAAGGTGGCCACGTCGACCGCCGCACCGCCAGCAGCCCCACCGGCGGACGCGGCACCGCCAGCGGACACGACACCACCAGCAGACGCGGCGCCGCCTCCGGCCGAGGTGCTGCCACCTCCCGTCGAAGCAGTGCCACCCGCGACATCGCCCGCGTCTGGGCTCAGCGCAGCAGGCGAACACCCAAACACGACACACGACGCAACCAACACGACGATACGATTCATCGAATTCCCCGGAACGGCGCCAGAATTGGCACCATCACCAGACGCGCTCGAACCCCCAAACGTCGCACGGCTCAGAGCTTCAGCTTGCGAATCGTCGTTCGACCCGGCGCGATCTCGACCTCGATGGTGTGGCGGCGACCCGAGCTCTCGAGCGTCAACACCTGCACACCGGCCGGCAGCGACACGTCGACCAGCGGCGTGTCTCCCAGCTTGCGGCCCTTGAAGAACACCTCGCTCCACGGAGAGGTCTCGAGGGTGAGCCGGCCTCGCTCCACGCGCTTCGGAGGCAGCGGCGGAGGCGCCACGACGAGCGGCAGTGCGGCGACGGGCTCGTCCGGCTCGGCGTGGGCCTGTGCCACGATGACGGGCTCGCCGAAGACCACGCCGACCTGCTCGCCGACGACCTGCTCCACCACGGGTGGCCGCTCGAGCAACGATTTGCCCATCAGCGCAAAGGCGAGGCCCAGCACCACGATGGCCACCGAGAGCCCCCACCCAGACGCGCGCGCCGGCGGTCGTGCTGCCGCCGTGGCCGCACTGCGAATGGGCGAGAGGTGCGAAGGCACCTGTTCGAGGAAGGCCTGGTCGACCCCTGCCTGCCCCGGCGTGTTGGCGGCGCGCAGCCGCGCGTCGCGCCGTTCGGGTGGAAACGTTCGCGCGAGGAAATCGGCAATCAAGCGCTCGCTGCGAACGTGCCCGACCGACATCAACCACCGCGCCAGGGCGTCACCGAGCTCGGCCGCCGTCTGAAACCTGGCCTCACGGTCGAGGTGCAGCGCCTTCGTCACGATGGCCTCGAGCGCGGGCGGCACGTCGGGGCGCACCTCACGCAGCGGCCGAACCGCGCCTGTCAGAATCGCGTGCATCGCGGCGAGGTCGGTGTCTCGTTTGAACAACCGCTCACCTGCCAGCAGCTCATGCAACACGACACCGAGCGCAAAGACATCACTGCGCCGGTCGAGCTCCTCGCCGCGAACCTGCTCGGGCGATGCGTAGCCGACCTTGCCCTTCATGGTGCCGCTCGCGGTCTGCGACAGGTTGCTGGCCGCGCGCGCGACCCCGAAGTCCACCACCTTCACCGCGCCGTGGTAGGTGACCATCAGGTTCGACGGGCTCACGTCGCGGTGCACGATGTTCAGCGGCGCTCCGGTCGGCGACGTCAGCTCGTGCGCGAAGTGCAGGCCAGCGGCAGCCGAGGCGACGAGGTCGGCGGCGATGGCCAGGGGCATCGGCTCCTTCGTCTTGCGCAGCGACTGCAGCACCGAGCTCAGGTCTTCACCCGGCAGGTACTCCATCGAGAGATAGAACCGGCCGTCGCTCTCGCCGAAGTCGTACACCCGCACGATGTTGGCGTGGTCGAGCCGCGCCACCACGCGCGCCTCGTCGAGGAACATCTGCACGAAGTCGGGGTTGGCCGCGTGCTCCGGCAGCACCACCTTGAGCGCGACCGCCTTCTCGAAGCCCTGCACGCCCCGCTGAAGCGCGAGGAACACGTGGGCCATGCCACCCGCCGCGATGCGCCGGAGCAGCAGGTACCGGCCGAAGGTGACGGGCTCTGACATCACTGGGGCGTCCTCGAAGACAGACGCCTCCACCGCGCCCACCGTCGCATCACCTCACTGACGCAGGGCGGCCCACGGGTAGAGCGGCCAGACCGACGCCGCCCAATCGAGCACCTGGTTGAGCACCTGAGGCGTCATCGAGCCGGTGTCGTGCGCGCGGCGCAACAGCAGGTAGTAGCAGACGACGTGATGGCCGTTGTGGCACTCCTGCGCCACGACGTCGCTGAAGTACGGGCTGGTCGCCGCCATGTCGAGCCAGGCCTGGCTGGGCGTGGCCGTCGCAGGCTCGAAGCGCTGGGTGTCGGCAAACGAGCCGTCGCCCGTCTTCCGCGGGAACGCACTGACCGGGTAACGAGAGACGACGCCGACGAAGGAGCGTCCGAGCAGGTCGTTGATGCGCACCAGGTCGGGGCTCGGGTTCGGAGACGCCATGCGAAACGCGTCGGCCAGGTGGCTCAGCGGCCAGTCGAAGTCGGTGATGGCCGACTGCGGTGAAATGGCCTGGTACATGAATTGATTGGCCCAGAAGGCTCGCCAGGGTTGCGCAGGCCAGAACGAACCCCAGCGCGTGCCACCGCCGCCGATGTGCGGCACCTGATAGTTCCAGTCGACTGGCCCCGTCACCGTCATCGCGTGGTAGCCGCCGTTCACGATTTGCTGGAGCGTGTACCAGGTTGTCGTCCAATACGTGCCGACGGGAGTGTCGTTGAAGGTGAGCGGCTTCTCGGGGTAGCCGGGGCCTCCGAAGTGCGGGCCGAGCTCGAACATGTCGCGGTTCGACGTTGGCCACACACGCATGCCGGGCGGGCTCTCGTAGGTGAGGGTGGTCTGCGTCCACCCGTCGATCTGCTCGAGTGAGTACCGATGAAACAGCTCCCACTTGCGCAGGTTGCGCCACGCCTTCATGGCCTGCTGGTAGCGGCTGGGCCGAAGCGAGTCGGCCGTGGTGGTCGCGCGCTTCCACTCGAGGCCATAGGGCGAGTCCTTGTAGGCGACGTCGGGGAAGCCGCTCGACACGAGAAACAAGGCGAAGCGATTGGGCGAGTTCGGTGTTCTCGTCGCGACATTCGAGTACAGGAATCGTTCGCGGTCTGCGGCGAGCGCGTCACGAAGCGCGAGGTACGACGTGTACCATTGCGACTGGTAGACGGCCCCGGGGTCGGTGGTGATGTCTTCGGGCGCCAGGTGGGGCAGCCACGAGTTCCAGTCCGGCAGCTGAATGGCCTGCGGCGCCTCTCGGGGGTTCAAATAGCCATCGGCGCCGAAAGGGCTCCGCGTCGAAGGCTGGCCGGGACTCGGAGAGGTCGACAGCCGCGGCGCACCGCCGTCAGCAGGGAAGAGGAAAGCGCCCAGCTCGGCGTCCGTGTCGAGCACCGCCTCGAGCCCGGCTCCAGCAGCCCACCGCGCGACCGGCAGCGCATCGAGCCCGGGGCCAGGCTGGTACGGCGGGTTCCACGGCCGGCCAAGCTGCGAGCGGCGCAGCCCCGGCAGGTGCAGGTCGAGCGAGCGAAGGTACGACGCAATCTTCAACCCATCGGCAGACGACACGCCGTGAAACTCCGAGCGGCGCACAATCGAGTACGTCGAGTAGTTGAAATAGACGAGGTCGCGACCGTCGAGGGCATGGCAACTGTTGCAATGTGCGAGCAGCGGCGTCGAGTCGATTGGCGACGTGAGCAACGGCGCCGACTCCCACAGCCGTTTGCCCTCGGCGAGCGAGGCCGCGTCGCCGAGCGGAGCCACCCACGCGTCGGGGTCGTCTTCGCTGAACCGGCTCCGGTCGACCACCGAAGCGCCCGAAGCCGTCTTCAGGTCGAAGTCGAGCACCCGATAGCCCATCGAGACGCCGTCGGTGCCCTCGAAGCGGAAGCGCAGCGTGTGGTCTCCAGCCGTGACGGGCGCCGAGAGCGGCAGCGTGAAGCGCACGGTCGCGTAGGTGCCCGACAGACAACCTCCAAACTGCCCATCGCCGTTCGTGCACGTGACGTTGGCGGGCACCATGGGGAAGAGGAAGGCACCGGCGTCGGGCGTTCCCCACGACGCAAACGTCGTCGCGATGCGCTGCGGCCGCACCTGAAACCAGCCGCCATCGTCGACCTGCACGGCCATCTTCGGGCCTCGGTCTCGGTACGTGCCGTCTTCGAGCCACGTCGGCCGGTGAACTCGCAGCGCGAGCGTTTGTGCTCCCGCATCGAGCGCGCGGAACGAGGTGGCGACCACGTGCCCTGCTTCGCCGAAGACCTCGATGGGGAAGACGACGGCCGGTGGCGGAGCGACGACGAGCCCTGCGTCGACACCCGCGTCAGAGGTCATCACACTGGCATCGACGCCGCCGACAGGTGCGCCCCCATCGACGCCCACCCCTGCATCGCCCACCGCTCCGAGGTCAAAAGGGTCGGCGATGATGGTGAAACAACCAGTCAGCAGAGGCGCGGCGAGGGCGAGTCGTGCAGTCCAGGTCATTGACCTTCAGACGCAGCGACGTTCACCCCCGTCGCATCAGAGCCCGCTCCAGTTCGTCGCGGGCCACATCGCGCGCCCCCAGGCCACCATGCGGTCGAGCGTCGCGCGGGGAACCCCGACGGCCTTCGCGTTGATGATGGCCGCACGGAACCGGCCAATCTGGTCCGAGTACACGATGTGACTCGTCGGCTGATACACGAACGTCGCGGGCGGAAAACACACGTCGCCGTGCACCGACATCATCGGCTTGTTGCATTGAGGCATCAGCTGGCCGCTTGCCGTCGCCACCATCGTTCCCAGCAGCACACGCGTCGCGGGGCTCGCGGGGTCGGCGATTTGCCTCGGCCAGACACTGCGGTCGGCGTCGTAGCTCTCGAGGTACTCCATCACCGTGAGGATCGACTGGTCGAGCAGCTCGACCGCCTGCGTCGGCGCCAGCGTCTCGAGGCCGTGCACGCCCAGCCCATCGAAGGTGTGCAGCAGCGGCACGAACGTGTTCCCGTTGGTGCGGGTGAGCGCCCCGTACTGCTCGGCCTGGGTGAAGAACTCGACCGAGGCGAACCAGCGGTACGGCTGAATGGGAAAGTGTTTGCCGTTGTACTGACCGCCAGCGATGTGGCCGGGGTGGTAGTTCCAGTCGACGGGCTTGATGTCGATGGAGTCGTCAGTCTGGTACGAGCCGTTCAGAATCAGCTGCATCGTGTACCAGGCTGTCGAGAAGTAGTTCCCGACCGGCGTGGTGTTGAACACGAGCGGGTAGGTGTTCATCTTTCCATCGAATTTGTCGTGATAGGCGCCGCCAGCCGGCCCCGAGAAGTGTGGCGCCACGAAGAAGACGTTCGCGCCATGCGTGGGCCACGCGCGCTGCCCGAGCGGCATGTTCGAGTCGTAGCCAGCGGGAATGAACGGTGCCTCTTCGAGCCCGAAGGTGTTGAACAGCTCCCACTCGCGCAGCACCTTCCACAGCTGGCCTGCGACGTAGGCCTTCGACGCCATGAAGCCCTGCTCGTTGGTCGTCGTCGGCGCGTTGGGGTCACCCGGCAACAGGTCGAAGGTCGGGCCGTGGCCCTCACCGAAGTTGCCCTTGCTGATGGTCCAGCTCACCTGCGCGAGCTGTTGCTGCGACGGGTTCGCGCCCAGGGCCGGCAGGTCGACGTCACGCAGCTGCACGTACGCGCGCTGCACCTGACTGTTGAACCACGCCGAGGGGTCGGTGAGCCGATCCTCCGGAGCGATACGCGGCAGCCACAACATCCAATCGGGGAACTGCAGGGCCTGCGGCAGCTCTCTGGGGTTGGCGAAGCCGCGGTAGCCGTTGAGGTGTTGCGTCTTCGGGTCACCCGGCCGAAACGTGGTGAGCCGGCCCGAGAACAGCGCAGCGCGCATCTGGCTGTCGTCGTCGAGCACCGCGTCGAGCCCGGCACCTGCTGCCCAGAAGACCTGCGGCTTGTCGTCGAGGCCCGGCCCCGGCTGATACGGCGGGTTCCACGGGCGGCCCAGGTCTTTCACCGTCGAGCCCGCCGGCAGCTTGATGGCTCTGCCGACCGACCGTACCCACGATGCAATCTGTTCACCCTGCAACTCCGTGAGCCCGTGAAACCGCGAACGATAGACAATCGATTTGTTGGAATAGTTGAAATACGCGAGGTCGCGACCGTCGTGCGCGTGGCAACTGTTGCACTTCGCGCGCATGGGTGTCGGGTCGAGAGGTGACTTGAGCAGCGCCGCCGTCTGAAACAGGCGTTTGCCCTCGGCGAGGTCGGCGGGGGTGTCGCGCGGGCTCTGCCAGGTCGACGGGTCGTCGTGCACGAACTGGCCGGGCGCCAGCAACGAGGCCCCCGACGCGAGCACGTCGACGTTCAGCACGCGAAAGCCCATCTCTTCGCCGTTGGTCCGGTTGAAGCGGAACGAGATGGTGTTCGCGCCGCGCACGATGGCGCCCGTCATGCTCGACAATGGAATGGAGAACCGAACGGTCTGGTACCCGCCCACCAGACAGCCGCCGAACTGCGCATCGGCAGCGACGCACTTCACCGTGCCTGGCTTCGTCGCGAACGCGTCGAGGTTGGGCGTTCGGTCGACCCAGCCCTGCGGGTAGATGCCCCAGTCGGGGCTCGCGAAGGTGTCTCCGATGACGTCGAAGAAGTGCGTTCCGTCGATGGAGACGCTCATCTTCACGCCCTGGTTCGCGTAGCGCCCTTCTTCGACCCACGTCGCGCGGTGCACCCGAAGCGCGAGGTCGGTGGCGCGGCTGGCATCACCGTCGACGAACACCGTCACCGACTCGGTTGCGGGTGCAGCCGAGTACGAGAACACCTCGATGGGCAGCGTGATGGTGGGCAGCCGAAGGCCCGCATCGACTGGGCCGCCGGCATCGACTGCGCCTGCGTCAGTCGTCACGCCCGCGTCGAAGGGCTCGAGCATGCCGGCATCGAAGCCACCATCGTCGGCGGGGGCGCTTCCCGCATCGACGGGCTCGGTGACCGAGCCGACACCCACGCACGCCGACACCGACAGACACGACAGCAGCCAGAAGGAACGAGGCGTCATCAGGCAGTTGACGCTCCCAGCCCGAGAAGGGTCGCATGGCCTGCGTTCAGCGCTCGAAAGGCCACTCCGGCCTGGCGAAACACTCGAGCGACCGACCGGGCAGCTCACCACCGCCGCTCGCGACGAGGTGCAGCGGCGCCAGCTCGGCCCACCGCTTTCGCCATGTTCGATACATCGGCGTCGTCATCTCGAACGGGGCTTCGGCGCTCGAGAGAAACCGGGTCGCGCTCTTTCCGCGCACGAGCTCACCCGAGAATCGTTTGATTCTGCGAGCGAGCCCATTCCTCGCCCAGAGCGCCCACGCGGGCGCCGTCCACCCCTCGAACGGCGACGGTTCAATTCTGAGAAACGAGTACAGGTCTGGAATCATCAGCTGAGGGTCTCGGGCCCAGACCAGCGGCAGCTCGCGACTCGAGTTCCCCGCGTGAAGCAGATGCGTCGGTTGAGGAACGCCGACCACCCGTGGCGCTTCCCACACGCCGGGGCCTGCCCACGCCACGTCAGCGCGCAGCGCCGTCATCACGTCGTCGACCAGCGCAAACAGCCGGTCGGGAGCGCCGAGTGACTCGAGGGGAAGCGCAACGGACATCGTTCCACCCGAATCGCTCGCCCAGCAGTCTGGCCCGGGAGCGTCGCCGACTTTCAGCGTGACGGCCCACCGCTCTGGAAGCGCGGTCGAGGGCTCTCCGTCCTTCGCGAAGAAGTCGACAGTGCTCGACCCCGGCGCAGCCAATGACAGTCGCCGGGCGACCTCGGCGCGAGCGGCGGTCGTGAGCACTTTGGGTGCCTTGATGAAACGGCTCCCACTGGGTGCCACCCCATCGGGCAGCTCGCCGCGCAACGTGAGCTGCGTTCCTGCCTCGTCGAGCACTCTCCCGAAAGCGTGCGCCAGGCGTTTTCCCAGCTCGTCAGACGCGCCGGGGTCGAAGCGAACGACGGCGACCGCCATGACGGCGAACGTCTTGCGACCGTTCGCCGCTTGAAGCGAGTCGAACACCCTCGCACGCAGTTCGTTGGCGAGGTGCGCGGCATTCGTCGGCACGCTGGGGCGCCTGGTGCGCATCACTTCACAAACTGCCGCAGCACTTCTCGCACACCCTCGTCGTTGAGCAGCGCGCTGTGTTCGGCTGCCGTGTTCACCACCTCGGCGACGATGGGCTTCGGCGGCACCGCGCGGTTCGCCGCGACCGTTCCATCACCGTCTCCACGGAGCGGCGCCGACAGGTCGACGACCTCGCCCTTCGCCCGCCACGCGACGTCGCAGGGCCGGCCGGTGCCGATGATGGCCAGCGCTTTCCACTCCGGAGCCGCGCCTTCGAGGTCGCCCAGCTCTTTCCAGAAGCTGTCGTGCTCGGCGAGGCGGGCCTCGAGCTGCGCGCGATAGGCCGGGTTGTCGCGAACGGCCGGCTCGGCGAAGAGGCCCCACGCTCGAGTGAGCCAGGTCTGCACCTCGTACGCGGGCACCGGCACCTTCGCGCCCTGCTCGTCGACGAAGAAGTCGGGCTCGGGCGGCAGCAGCTGCCACGCAGCGGGGAACGTGAGCAGCGCTTCCGGCCCGAGCAACGCGGTGTTGCTCGACGACTTCGTGCCGAGCTGCAGGTCGTCCCACTGCCCAGGGCCGCCCTTGAACGGCGTGCCGACGAAGGCCACCTTCACCACCGACTTCGCGCCCGGGTGACCCGAGCGCAGACATGCCAGCGAGACGAGCCCGCCCATGGAGTGCCCGATGAGCCGCACCTTGCGATTGGGCCCCAGCGCCGAGATGCGTTCACACAAGAGCCGGCCGCTCTCTCGAATGTCCTGCCGCCAGTCGTACGCGTAGACCTGAAAGCCCGGCAGCGCCGTCTTCGCCCAGTCCATCCACGAGGCGTACGGGTCGAGCTCGAGAATCAGCGGAATCGCGGTGAGGCGCGTGAGCGGACCAACGGCGTGCAGCGCCGGGTACTTTGGAAACTCACGCTGACCGTCGAACGGAAGCGCGAGCGAGCGCTCTCCCTTCGAGAGCCCCTGCCCCGGCGTGATGTAGGCGAGCTCACCCGACTCGGTGGCGAGGAAGCTGGCGCGGTAGCCGTGAATGAAGAAGGTGACGTCGTCGCCAGCTGGCGGCGCGAGGATCGGCTGCGGCGCGATGCAGCCAGCAGCGAGGAACAACACGAAGACGAAGCGCATGTTTCGACCGTACACGCTTCCACCGAAACCACAGCTGCGCCGACGAGAGGACCGGTCAGACGCGAACGCTCGAGCGGGACTCGGTCGACGAACATCAGGTGAGGGCTCGTCGCGGAGACGCGAGCGTCGTCAGGCGCGGGCTTTGAGCCGGCTCCAGTCGACGACGGGCACGATGTGGGGCGCCACGCGGTACTCCACCTGCCGACGCAGCCCGATGATGTCACCGCCCACTTCGACGGGCACGTCGCGGTCGAACTCCATGCGGCACGCGGTGACGAGAAAGTCGTGGCTGTGCGGCAGTGGGTGCACGCCATTCCACAACGATGGAATCTTGAGCGTCGCCTGCGCGGGCGTGGCGGCGTACACGCGCGCGTGCATGAAGCCGGGCTTCGTTCGCGCGAAGTGGAGCGCCTTCATGCCGAAGCCGAGCTCCATCGTCGTGCCTGCGCCAGCGACGCCGTACGGCCCCTCGTAGAGCACGGTGCCCGGCCCGCCGTTCGGCACCTCGACGACGTTGCCGTGCGGGTCGAACGTGTACGCGCGCTCGCCCAGGTTCGTCACGCGCACCTGCGGCCGTGTCTTCGCCATCACGTTGCGCGGAATGGTGCGGCCGAAGAGCGACGTGAAGTAGCCAAGCTCGCCTTCGACGAGCTTCTTGAACATCTTCGCCTGCGCGCGCTGCACCTTGTAGTCGTGAAGAATCTCGGCGCCCCACCCTGCATCGGCGAACGGCGTGAGCCGCCCTTCGACCTCGAGCAGCCAGAAGTCACTCGTCGGCACCGTCGCGTCGCCGCGCTCGAGCACCTTCTGCATCGTCTCGAGCGCAGCCTTCGGAGACGGCGCGCTGGTGCTGAACGCCCACGCGTTGCCGGTGCCGAGCGGCACGAGGCCCAGCGTGGGAAAAGAGAGACCGCGCGCGCGCATGGCGTCGAGAATGCCGATGGCCGTGCCGTCACCACCCCCCGAGAGCACCACCCGCGGCGCCGGGCCCTTCATGGTGTCGTCGACGAAGCGGTTCACGTCGTCGACGGAGCGCGTGGCGACCACCTTCGAGTTCGGCAACACCTTGCGGGCCCACGCAGCGAATCGTTCGGAGCCTCTGCGCGCGTTCAGGTTCACCACCACGGCGATGTCCATGCGCGAAGTCGTAAGACGGCTCTGTCACCGGGCTGTCAGCGCAGCGCTCCCCTACCCGGCCGATTGGAATGACCCAGTTTGCAGCGCGCCAACCCCTCGAAGCGCCGAAGGTCGCGCAAGGCATGCGTGATGCTGGGCCGAGGGTTCATGCCCTCCCGCATCGTCTTTGCATTGTGCACCGTGGCGACGTTCGCCTTCGCCGAGGTGAAGCCCGCCGCGATTCAGCTGTGCGTCGAGCTGCCGTTGAACGAGCCGGTGTTCGTCAACGCAGCGGGGCCGAAGCAGAAGAGCGTGGGGCGCGAGCTGTGGATGCTGGACTTCGACGTGCGCGTCGATGGCGTACCGGCCGAGCGCGTGACGAAGGTGAGTGCGTCGTGTCTGCGCGCGTGGGTGGCACCGCGAAAGGTGAAGCGCATCGAGCTCGACTTCTCGCGCCTGGCGAACAACTTCACCTCGCGCGGCCGTGACGTCGCCTTCGACCTGAAGTCAGACCTGCTCTACGACGCCGGCTCGTTCATCGTCGAACAGGAGCCGTTCGCCACCGTCTCGACGAACCACCCGGGCACGCTGGTGCTCGAGCGGCTGACGCCGAACGGCCCCGTGGCCGAGCAGGCCGACCGGCTGCCCGTCGGTGAATACCGCGTCTCGTTTCGGCCAGAGGTCGCGGCGCCGGGGCCATGCGAGACGACGCTCGAAGTGGCGACGATTGGCACCGTGACGCCCGAGCGCCAGCCCGCGTTGTTCGAGGAGCTGAAGACACACTACCAGGCCGAGCTGTTGCCTGACGTGCTCTCGAAGCTGCGCCTCACGTGCGACCCGGCCGAGGTGGCGGTCGTGCACACGAAGCTGGTCGACGGCGTGTTCTCGAAACCGTTCGAGCCGCTCGTGGAGCGGCACCGCGTGAAGTCGCGCGAGCCGACGGTGGAGCTGCGCCACCAGGCCGAGGTGAAGCCGTTGGCCGAGCCGCTCGTCATCAGCGTCGGGCCGGGCCAGCACTTCGACGTCGTGACCACCGTTCCGACCGAGCAGCAGGCTGCTGCCACGCCCGCGCTGAGTGCGCTGCGCTGAAGGGGCTTTTCCTGCACCCACCGGGCCTTCGGTGGGTATCGTCGGCACATGCGTCACATTCTCCCGGGTCTCGTCGGCTTCGCGGTCGTGCTCTCGTCGTGCTCTGCGCCGCCCCCTCCTGTGTGTGGCCCGACCACGTGCAGCACCGGCTGCTGTCAGGACAATCAGTGTGTCTCGGGCGTCGAGAACTCGGCGTGCGGCCGCGGGGGAAACGCCTGTACCTCGTGCGGCATCAGCTCGGTGTGCTCGCTGGGCATCTGCTCGCCGAGCAGCAACCTCACTGGCGGCGGGAGCGCGAACACGGGCGGAGGGTTCGTGATCGCCGGCGGCTCGACGGCGGGCGGCTCGACGGCGGGCGGCTCGACGGCGGGTGGCTCGACGGCGGGTGGCTCCACGGCAGGCGGCTCGACAGCAGGCGGCTCGACGGCGGGCGGCTCGACAGCGGGTGGCTCCACGGCGGGCGGCTCGACGGCGGGCGGCTCGACGGCAGGCGGCTCGACGGCAGGCGGGAGCTCGGGCGGCGGCACGGGAGGCGGGAGTGCGTCGTGCGCCGGCAGCCTCACCGAGTGCTCGCTCATGTGCATCGACCTGCAGGCCGACGTCGAGAACTGTGGCCAGTGTGGGCGCATCTGCGGCAACGGCGAGGTCTGCAACCGTGGCGCCTGTCAGGTGCTGCCGATGGACTGCACCGTCGGCGCTGGCTGCGGGCCGGGCTACTTCTGCGACCCCATCTCCAGACGTTGCATGACGGGCTGCCGCTTGAGCACCGACTGCCCGATGGGCGCGACGTGCTCCACGGGCCAGTGCCGTTGCCCCATGGGCCAGCATGCATGCGGCCAGCAGTGCGTCTCTGACACCGCCGTCACCTCGTGCGGCACCTCGTGTCGCGTCTGCCCCTCGACGGCGAACGGCACGGCTACCTGCAACGGCTCGTCATGCGGCCTGACGTGCGACCCGGGCTACGTGCGCAACGGCAACACCTGCGTCGACGTCAACGAGTGCCTCGTCGGCAACGGCGGCTGCAGCCCGAACGCGCTGTGCACCAACACGCCGGGCTCACGCACCTGCGCGTGCAACGCAGGCTTCACCGGAGATGGCGTCACCTGTACGGACATCAACGAGTGCCTCACCAACAATGGCGGCTGTGACACGAACGCGGCCTGCACCAACACGCCAGGCGCACGCACCTGCTCGTGCAACCAGGGCTACTCGGGCAACGGCCTCTCGTGCGCCGACGTCGACGAGTGTCTCTCGGGCAACGGCGGCTGCTCGGCCAACGCCACCTGCGCGAACACCGTCGGCTCGCGCACCTGCACGTGCGCCGCGGGCTACTCGGGCAACGGCGTGACGTGCACCGACATCAACGAGTGCCTCACCGGCAACGGGGGCTGCGACGCCAACGCGGCGTGCACCAACACGCCCGGCGCTCGCACCTGCACGTGCAACACGGGCTTCTCGGGCAACGGCACCACCTGCACCGACGTCGACGAGTGCCTCACCGGAAACGGCGGCTGCGCGGCGAGCGCAACCTGCACCAACACCGCCGGCTCGCGCACCTGCGCCTGCAACGCGGGCTACACCGGCAACGGCTTCAACTGCACCGACGTCAACGAGTGCCAGACGAACAACGGCGGCTGCAACATCAACGCGACGTGCACCAACACGCCCGGCTCGCGCACCTGCGCCTGCAACGCGGGCTACACCGGCACGGGCGTGACCTGCTCCGACGTCGACGAGTGCGCGACGAACAACGGCGGCTGCAGCGCCAACGCGACCTGCACCAACACGCCGGGCTCACGCACCTGCGCCTGCAACTCGGGCTACGTGGGCGATGGCGTGACCTGCACCGTGCGGCCGGGAGGCGAGACGTGTGAGCTCGCGACCACCATCACCAACGGGCAGACGGTGCCGTCGACGACGGTGGGCGCGGCCTCGAACTACTCGGGCATCGGGCTCAACTCGGTCTGCGAGGTGTCGGGTGAAGCCGACGTCGTCTTCACGGCGAGCGTGCCACCGGGGCAGCGCGGTCGGTTCACCACGGCCGGCGCGATGGACATCGACCTCATCGTCGGCCCGGCTTCCGCCTGCAACCTCTCGCCTCGACAGTGCTTCGCTGGAGCGACCCGCGCGACCAACGCCGTCTCTTTCGTCAACGGCCAGGCGACGCCGCAGACCGTCTACGCCATCGTCGGAACCGGAACGCCGACGGCGTTCAACATCACCTACCAGCAGTCGACGCCCATCGCCGACGACAGCTGCACGACGGCGGTCTCGAGCGTCTCGAACGGGCAGGTGCTGACGAACCAGTCGCTGTCGGGCTTCTCGTACGACTACGAGTGTCGCTTCACTTCGGGCAACCTCGCCGGCGCTGACCGCGTGTACCGCGCGACCCTGCCGGGCCTCTCACGGTTGACCTCGACGATGACGCCAAGCGGCTTCTCGGGCCGCATGAGCCTCATCGAAGGACCTGCGAGCGCCTGCGACTCGCCTGGCCGCCGCTGCCTGTCATCACAGTCGGGCTCGAGCAACGTCATCGCCCGCGCGTTGAACGTCACCAACACGCCGCGCGACTACTTCCTGGTGGCGTCGAATGACAGCGCGGCGACGGGCACGTTCTCGTTGTCGACCGCCATCGTGCCGGTGGTCGCCGACGACGTGTGCACGACGGCCACCACCGTGCTGGCGTCGGGAGCGACGCTGACGGCGCAGTCGTTGTCGGGCTTCGACAGCGACTACCAGTGCTCGAGCGCGGGAGTCGACCGCGTCTACCTCGCGACGGTGCCCGCGATGTCGGGGCTGCAGGTGGTGATGACGCCGCCAGCGGGCATGACGGCGCATCTGAGCGCCATCGCCGCGCCAGCCGCCACCTGTGACTCGGCGCCTGTCTGCCTCGCAGGTGCCCGCACCAACGGCACGGCCGGCGCTCCCCAGACGATGGTGGTGCCGAACCGCACGGCAGCGCCGCTCGACGTCTTCGTCGTCGCCACCGCGTCGGTGGGAGCGACGAGCGGCACGTTCTCCATCGCCGCGGCGACCGTGCCGCTCCCGCCGGGTGACACCTGCAACGCGGCGTCGCCGCTCGTCGCTGGTTCGCTGCCCGCAGAGTCCATCGCCGGGTACGACCCGACGTACGACATTTCGGGGTCGCGGGTGGGCTGCCGCCCCACGTTCGGTGACGAAGACCGCGTCTACGTCGCGACGGTTCCTGCTGGCCAGACCTTCACGGTCTCGGCGACGTCGCAGGCCGACCTGATTCTCAACCTCATTCCCGGCCCGGCGGCGTCTTGCAGCAACAGCGCCGTCGCCTGTCTGGCGAGCGCCGATGCTGCGTTGTCGAACGGCACCGAGACGCTGTCGTGGCTCAACTCGACTGGCTCGACGGCGACGGTGTTCCTGGTGGTGACCTCATTCCTGGGGAACACCAGCCCGTGGTCGATGACGACGACGATTCAGTGAGGCGATGGAGGCCGCTCGACGTCGTGACGACACGTCACGGGTCGACGTCGAGTTCGAGCGCGCGGCGCCTGCTGTTCGCGTACCAGAGGAAGACGGTGACGGGCCCGGCCTCTGCGCAGCGGAAGCGAAGCTGATCGTTCCCGATGGAGCTCATGGTGCACCGGCGGTGACTGCCGGGCGCCACCTTCTCGAGGCCACCAGGCCCTTGAACGTCGAACTCCACGCCGCGCGGCACGTGAAAGCCGTGCTCACCGTCCCAGGTGAAGAGGGGAATGCCGGCATCGGCGGCGGGCGCTGCGGGCGCCTGCTTCGCCGCGACCTCGACCTGCACGCCCTTCATCGCCATGCCGTACCAGAGCGCGATGGTGACGACGCCCGGCTTCTTCGCGATGAGCGTGAGCGCGGTGGGCTTGTCGGCCTGCACGTCGCAGATGGCGGCGTTGCTCGCGGCGACGCGGCTGAGCGGCTTCTTCAAGACGAGCTGCACCGTCTGCCCCTCGACGAGCTTCACGGCCGAGCGGTCGTCCCAGACGATGGTCGAGACTCCGGCATCGGGAGCCGCGTTCAGCACGGTCAACGTGAGCGCCAGCAGCATGGGCATGTCGTACCTCGACAGCAGCGCGCTCGAATGAGTTTCCTGCCAAGAGAACGCAGTGTCCCAGACGAGTGGGCTCGTCGAAGCTTCATCACCGTGGCAGAGACAGGGCGTGCCGCTGACCCGACGAGCGCTGGTGCTGGGTGCTTCGACGCTCGTCGCGTGCCGGAAGACGCCCATGCCCACCGTTCGCCATCGCCCGCTCTCGCAGCTGCCGTCGACCACCCTGCCCTGGCTGGCCCTGAAGGACCACTTCATCGCGACGGTGGGCCCCTCGGCGGGGCAGGGCTCGAGGTTGGGCCCGCTGCTCGTGCTCGCCGACGCGACGTTCATGCCGCGCTCGCGCTTCCCGCTGCACCCGCATCAGGAGGTCGAGATTCTCTCAATCGTCATCGACGGCGAGCTCAGCCACCACGGCGACCAGGCGCACGGCGCGACGCTGAAGGCCCGCGAGGTGCAGCTCATCTCGTCACGCGACGGCATGTTCCACGCCGAGGGCAACGACACCGACGCGAAGACCCGCATGCTGCAGATCTGGTTCGAGCCGACCTCTCACGGAGGCGCGCCGGCATACTTCCGCCGAACGGTGGCGCGCGGGGTCTCGCAGTTCGTCGCTGGTGACGATGCGGTGCCGCTGCGCTGTGACGCGAAGGTGTGGTGGAGCGACCTCGACGGCTCGAAGCAGACGCTGACGGTGGCTCCGGGCCGCGCGGCGTACGTGATGTCGTTGACGGCGCCGGTGACGTTGTCGTCTGGCCAGACGCTCGCGCTGGGTGAAGGGGCCGAAGTCGGCGCCGGCGAGGTGACGCTGAGCTCGACGGGCGCTGCGCTGATTGTCGACGTGCCGCGCTGAGGGGGCGCGCGGAGCTCGGCGAACTGCTTCGACGTCATCGCCTCACAGGCGTGCGGGAATCATCGCTCCGCCCAGGAAACGCGCACTGCCCGCGGTTCGCTCGAGCAACAGCGGTGGCGCCGGCATGCGTCACGCACGCAGTCGTTCGTTCTTCGCCACGCGGCCCGGGTGCGTTGCAGGTCAACGGCGCGGTCACTCGCAGATCGGGAGCACGCCATAGCGCCGCTCGAGCACCTGACTGCACGACACGCAGTTCGTCGCCTTCTGGAAGTCAGACGCGAGGCAGTCGACTGACGACGGCAGCACGGCGAAGTCGCGAATCAGCTGCTCGCGCACGCGGTTGCACGTCTGCACGCAGTACGACCACGGGCCGGGCGGAGTCGACGTCAGCGAGGTGGTGGTGCGCGGAGGCGCGCCCTCGGACGACTCGATGTACTGCGCTCCGCCACAGCCCAGCGACCCAACCACCAGCACCACGAGCAATCGGTTCATGCCCGAAGGACGAAGGAGCTCGCCAGAACCGGCCAGTCAGAGGGGCTCGGGCTCGTCGGAGCCACCGAGCAGCACCGACACCCGCGCCGCGATGAGCCCGATGGTCATGTTCGCCTCGCGGTTCTGCGCGTCGTTCGAGTGCACGCAGACCTCCCACCGCTCGCTGTCGTCACCGAGCACGTTCGCCGTCACCGTGAAGAGGGCCTCGTGGTCTTCGTCATCGACCGGCTCGTCGTCGTTCTCCTCGAGCAGTCGAACCGGGAGCGCGACGCGAACGGCAAGGCCCGGCGTCTCGTCCTCTTCCTCCCAGTCGTCGTACGGCTCGAGCGGCAGGCGCTTCACGCCGAACTCGCCGAGCGCCTTCGTCACCGCGCGCTCGAGCTCCTCGACGGGGTAGTCCTTGCGCGGCAGCGGCCAGACGTTGTCCCACGACATCAGCGCGGCTCCCCGACGACCAGCACCACTCCGAGATTGGCGGTGACGAAGTGAAGCGCACCAAGCGAACTCGCGCTCACCTGGTCTCCGACGTCGAGCTTCAACCCGAGCGCGCCGAACGAACCGAGCCGCGCGAAGGCGAGCACGAGGCCCGCGTCGAAGCTCAGGGCCGGTGCGACCTCGAGCTTCGTTCCGTACCGCTGGGCGACGACACCACCACCGACCGACACCGTCGCGCGCAGCTCGGCGTTACCTGAGATGAGCGTGGGCTCCCACGTCGCCGAGGTCGACGCCGTGAACTCGGGGAACACGAACGTCGAAGGGACGACGCCGAAGTCGGCCTCGAGCTGCCGTCGCGTCGAGCGCGGGCTCTGAAACACGTACGCCGCGCGCAGCACGCGCCACCCGAACGCGTGCCCGAAGAAGTGCGTGAAGTCGACCTGCGGCGCCAGGCCGACCGTGTAGATGTCGAGCGGCGCGAGGCTGAACTGCACGCCAAGCACCTCACGACCGCGCAGCTGCGAAGGCCCCTTCGTCGGCAAGGTGAGCACGCCCACGAGCGTGAGGTCGGCCTCGTCGAGCTTCGTCGCCCGGTCGGCGTTCACCTGCACCTCGCGCGAGTACACCTCTCCGTTGCGCACGCGCCGCACGAGGTACGGGCCCGGCACCAGCGCGAGCCGGAGCACCTGCTCTCCCGGAGCCGCCTCGACCACCGTGATGCCCGTCGACAGCTGCACGACC
This sequence comes from Archangium sp., assembly GCA_016793585.1. Next base: position 5,449 of record JAEUJR010001063.1, on the reverse strand, counting down.
TCGAGCGGGCCCTGTGACTGCGCGACGACGAGCTGCGTGCCCGCCTTCGGAACCGTCGTCAGCACCACGTCTTGCCGGCCACGAAGCCGCACGTCGAAGCTCGGGTGCTGCGGCTCGAGGCTGCGCGTGGCCGTGTCCCGAATCGTGAGGCGGTTGGCGTAGGCGAACGCCTCCGAGAGCGTCACCTGCCCATCACCCGAGACGTCGGCGGCGCCGCGCAGCCCACCGACGAGGTGGTGCGTGAAGAAGCTGCCGCGCAGCACCTCGGCCTCGTGTGCGTCTTCGAGCCCCGAGCTCGCCGCGAGCAACGCGGTGCCTTCGCTCGAGAGCGCGGGCACGCCGACCTCGAAGGCCTTCGTCGGAGTCAGGCCTTTCGCCTGCGTCCAACCGCCTCCGCGGCAGGCGTCGATGATGCCGATGCGCACACCGCTCCCGGCGTCACCGAGGCGCTCCTTCAACGTCGTGAACGGGAGCGCCTTCCCTCCGGGGAACAGCGCCGCCTCGTCGGCGTGGCCCGAGTAGTAGAAGACGAGCAGCCCGTCGTTCGCCGTCTCGCCCCGCGCGGTGTCGAGGGCCGCCAGCACCGCGTCTGGGTTCGGGTCGAGCAGCACCTTCACGTCGGACGCCGCGAAACCTCCGCTCGTCTGAAGCACCTCGGCGAGGTTCTGCGCGTCGCGATGCGCGAACTGCAGCGCCGTGCGGCCATCGATGGCGCTGTTCGAGCCCACCAGCACCGCGCGACGGGCTGGCGTGGCGCTCACCAGCAGGCTCAAGAGGAGCGCACCCATCATCGGCTCCCCGCGCGCAGGTCGAAGCGGCGACACCATGTCGACACGCCGTCACACGCTTCGATGACGGCCGGCGTCACCACGTCGTTCGAGAGCACGACCCAGACGACGTCTCCACCGGGAGTGCCGTCGAGCGTCCACGCGGGCGTCATCGTCGTCTCTTTCACGAGCGCTTCGTAGAGCACGGTCTTCGTGGTGCCGTCGATGACCGTCACCCGGCTCAACCCCTCGGGCGCGACCTGGAATCGAACGGAGTCGCCGACCGTGAGCGGCGCCCCTTTCCACTGCGAGACGGCGTCGCCGCGCTTCACCCACGCGATGGCCGTCGGCGTTCCTTTCGCGCGCAGCTCGCCGACAGGCCGAGCGCTGATCAACACGACCATCAGCAACGCAGCCGCGACGGGGAGCAGCACCTGAAACCAGCGCACCTTCCACCACGGCGCCGGTGGACGAAGGTCGAGCACGTGGGGAGGAATGGGAGCCGCGACGGACACCGCGTCGAGATGCGCTCGGCACACCGAACACGCGCTGATGTGCGCCGCGACCTCGGGCGTCGACGCTCCGAGCGCGTGCCGGTCGAGCGCGAGAAAAGAAGGGTGTTCGCTCATGACTTCACCTCGAGGCGTACGGCGCGTTCATCGAAGCGCGTGAGCAGGCGGCGCACCGTGCGCTCCGAAATGCCGAGCACGGCGGCGGCTTCAGGCTGCGTGAGGCCATCGAGGCGCGAGAGCACGGCGACGTGCAGCTCCTCGGCGTCGGCGAGGCGCACGAGGCGCTCGAGCGTCTGGCGGTGACTCGTCGCTGCTTCGAGGTCGACCGACAGCGTCGGCTGCGGCACCGGGCGCTCGCGCATCGCGGTCTGCCGGAGCCGGTCGATGCACAGGTGCGTCGCCGTCTTGTACAGCCACGCCGTCACGTCGCGCACGTCGCCGGGCAGCCCGCGTTGCCAGAGCCGAACGAACACGTCTTGCGCCACGTCGTCGGCCTCGTCGGCGTCTTTCAAGACACGCCGGCACTTCTCGCGAACGAGCGGTGAAAAGCGTCGCCAGGCCTCCTGAACGTCCACTCGTTTCCCCTGCCGCCCCTTTCGAGACGAACGAGGGTCGTACTTCCGGCCACGTCATCGCCGATCTGAATTGTTGGGGAATTTCCCCAAGCCAAGCCTCTGAAATCGCAGGCAATGCCCGACATTTCCAGGTTGGTGTCTAAGGCCTTCGTGACTGCGACCCCTGCCGCGGCAGAGCTGTACCAGCGCTACGGCGCGCTCGTGCTGCGGCGGGCCCGGGCGCTGCTCGGCGACGAACAGGCCGCGCGCGACGCGACCCACGACGTCTTCGTCAAGGTGCTCTCGACGCTCGACTCGTTTCGCCACGAGGCCTCGCCCGTCACCTGGCTGTACCGCGCGACGACGAACCACTGCCTCAACGTGCTGCGCGACCAATCGCGGCGAGGCCGGGTGGTGCCGTTGCTGCGCGCCGACCCCGAGCCGGCCGAGGTGACGCTCGACGAGAAGCTCTCGCTCTCGACCGTGCTCTCGCGCGTGCCCGACGAGCTGCGTGAAATCGCCGTCTATTACTACCTGGACCAGATGAGCCACGACGAGATCGCGAAGCTCACCGGGCTCTCGCGCCGCACCATCGGCAACCGGCTCGTCGAGTTCCACTCCGCCGCGAAGCTGGCGGCCGTCGACGTGCAGGAGGCCGCGCGATGAACGTGCCCATCACCCGTCGCAGCGTCGGCTGCGTGTCGGACCTCACCATCGACCGCTGGCTGCTCGGCGAGACGCCCGGCTCGGACGAAGCGCGCAGACTCGAAGAGCACATGAAGCACTGCGCGGTCTGCGCGGCACGGCTCGGCTCGTTGCGAAACCTGTACACGACGCAGCCGAGCTCGACCGCCACCACCACGGCGCACGCACTCGACGAAGCCCCACGCGCGACGCCGAGTGAGACTGGCGTGCTGCAGGTCATCGTGCTGCGTGACGGCCTGCTGGTCGGCACCGAGTACTTCACGCCCGGCAAGTGGCTCGTCGGCAGCGGCAAGGGCTGCGACCTGAACCTCGCCGAAGGCCCGGCGGCACGGCACGCCTCCATCGTCTTCCACGCGGGCACCGTCGCGGTCGAGTCGCGCGAGGGCCCCATCTTCGTGAACGGCGTTCGTCTGCAGCGCGCCGAGGTGCGGCCCATCGACGAGGTCTGGGTCGGGCCCTACGTGCTGCGTGTGCGGCTCATCACCGAGCGGTGGAGCTGGCCTGCGATGGTGACCGCTCCGGTGAAGCCGCAAGAGCTGCCCACCGTGGTGATGGAGCGCCCCGCCACGCCGCCCGTCACCCGCCTGCACGCGACGCTCTGGTGGGGCGACACGCAGGTCGCGTCGCTCGTCGCCCTCGACCAGCTCGAGGCTTCGCAGGTCTCTGCGCTTGGCTTCGACGCCGGCGTGTACGCGCGCCGCGAGGCGGGGCAGTGGAAGGTGACGACGCCTTCGGGAGTGGTGTCGCTCTCGCTCAACGAGGCCACCTCGCTCGAGGCCCAGGCGCTGCGCCTGGTGCTGACGGTTCGTGAACCCGCCGCGCCGCTCCCGAAGGCTCGCCGCACCGAGCGTCTGTTCCCCGCTGTGCTCGTGGCGACCGTGCTCGCCTCGGCCGCGCTGCTCGTGGTGATGCCCGAGCCGAGTGAAGAAGACTTCGCGCCGCGCCACATTCCGCCCGTGAAGGTCGTTGTCGCGCAGCCCACGCCCAGACAAGCCCCACCGCAGCCGTCAGCGGCCCCCACCCCGAACACGCCGCCCGCCGTGGCGACCCGAGCGTCGTCGAAGTCGCAGCGTGCGTCTCCGCCGCCGCCCCGCAACCGCTTCGAGGCGCTCGACCGCGTCATGAAGTCGGCCCAGAACGTCTCGACGACGCTCGCTCGCGCGGGCGCCAGCGCGAAGACTTCGGGAGCGCGCAACCCGCTCGTCGCGATGCCCGGCGGCGGCCCTGCGAAGTTCACCCTCGGCCTGGCAGACTCCGCTCTCGGCATCGGCCGCCCCGGCGCGATTCGCGGCGGTGAGATGCGCTCCGGCGGCTATGGGGTTGACGGAAAGGTGGGCGGGCGGGTCGTCGGCCCCGTGCGCGCGGCGAGCCTCGGCCTTCCGAAGAAGGAGGGCGGCGTCATCGATCGCGACGCGGTGGCGAAGGTCATCGGCGAACACCTGCCAGAGGTGCAGCGCTGCTACGAGGCGAGCCTGTTGCTCGAAGGCAGCGCGGGCGGGCGGCTCTCGGTGGAGTGGACCATCACGCCGAGCGGCTCCGTGACGAACGCGCGCGTCTCGTCGACGACGCTGAAGCAGGCCTCGGTGCCTCAGTGCGTGCTGATGGCGCTCAAGCGCTGGGCGTTTCCCAGGGCGAAGGGCGGCAACGTCGTCATCAGCTACCCGTTCGTGTTCCAGTCGTCGATGTATCGCTGATCAGCGGCACGGGTGGTGAGCACTCCAGTCGCTCGACCGTCGCTGCGTCGCTCGACGCCGCTGCGAGCCCACCTCGGCTCGAGTCGACCGTCGCTGGGCGCCCGTCGCCCCAGTTCGACACCGCTGCATCCTTCTCGCGCTGACGGACTCACGCTCCCCTGAAGCGGCTTGCGCTACGGTGCCGCGCCATGCGCTCAGTCTCGAAGGCGGTGCTCGCGGTCACGTGCTGTGCAGGCTTCGTCGCGTGCGGCCCGCCGAACACCACGAACACGCCGTACATGCCCAAACCCATCGTGCTCACCGAGCCGACGACGAAGGCGGCGGTCACGCCGGTGGGCACCGTCATCGACGACGCCACCACCGCGATGATTGGCGCCGACGGCGGCACGCTCACGACCCTCGACGGCATGCTCACCATCACCGTCGAGCCGGGCACGGTGCCCGACGGCACGCTCTTCTCGGCGCAGCCCATCACCAACAACGCACCCGGCGGCTTCGGCACGGCCTTTCGCCTGAGCAAGCCCGCGTCGGTCTCGTTCGCGAAGCCAGTGACGCTCTCGTTCCGTTTCCTGCCCAGCGACCTCGTCGGCACCGCGCCCGGCTACCTGCGCATCGGCACCCAGCGCGCGGGCGGCACGTGGAAGCTGCTCACGCCCACCATCGACATGGCGAAGCAGACGATGACGGTCACCACGACGACCTTCAGCGACTGGGGCCCGCTCTCGGGTCTTCAGCTGCTGCCGCGCTTCGCCGAGGTGCGCACGAAGAAGAAGCTGCAGCTGTACCTCAAGTACTGCCGCGGCAAGGAATACCCCGACCCCGAGAACCCCGGAGAGACGCTCAGCGGCATCGGCATCGGCGAGTGCAACATGACGGCGAACCTCGCCATCACGAAGTGGTCGGTCAACGGCGTCGAGGGTGGCAACCCGACGCTCGGCACCGTCGTCGGCAACGGCGGCACGGCCGTCTTCACGGCGCCCGAGAACGTGCCGTCACCCGACACCGTGTCGGTGAGCGTCGAGGTGCCGCAGCTCGACACCTTCGACAAGCAGGTGGTGCTCACCAACATTCGCGTCGTCAACTTCGATGGCTACATCGGCAACCTGCGCGTGCGCGCGAAGGGCACCAGCAGCGGTGAGACCATCACCATGACGGCGTTCGCGAAGCTCAAGTTCCAGAAGATGAAGTCGAACGGAGACACCGAGACGCGCTTCTCG
>JAEUJR010001036.1 GCA_016793585.1 Archangium sp. | reverse complement strand
GCCGAACCCGAGACGACGTAGGCGGTGCGACGATGGCGTTGCCAGGTGCTGCGAAGCAGGGCCATGAGATCGGGCCCGCCGCGCGACATGGTGGCCAGCTCCTGGAACTCGTCGATGGCGACCACCACCCACGTCGAGAGGGCCTCGGCCAGTTGCTCGGGCACCGAGAGCATCGCCGCGAGCGAGCGTTGATCGTCGGCCATGGCTGGCAGCTCGAGCAGCAGCGCTCGAAGCGGAGCGGGCAGGGTGACGAAGCGGGGGCTCGCGATGAGCCCTGCGCGCCAGGCCTCGGGCATCGTCGCCAGAGGCCCGAGTGCCTGCCCCGCGTCATTCGAGAGCAGGGCGTCGACCGCCTGAATGGCCACGGCGCGCACGACCTCGGTCGAGGCGGGCATCGTCTCGAGCACGTCGACGACGACGAACGATGGCTGCGGGGTGCCACGGCGCCTCGAGCGCCGCTCGACCTCGCGCAACAGGCTGGTCTTGCCGACCTTGCGGGGGCCCACGAGGCAGAGCCACTTCGGGGCGCCGCGCGTCAGCTTCGTCAGCGCGTCGTCGATGCGGGCCAGTTCGGTGGTGCGATCGAAGAAGCCTTCGGCGGTGGCCGGGGTGCTGGTCGCGAACATGGGCGCTCCGGGGTAGCAGAGGTGCTAGGTAGCAAGGTTGCTACTTAGCAGAGTTGCTACCAGCGTCGAGCCCGCCCGGCTCAGTGGCTCGCGCGGCGACGACGGGCCACGAGCAGAAGGCCCAGCATCGCGAACGGCGCGAAGGCGTTGCCGGTCGAGCACCCGCAGCCCGAGCCTGGTGCCGTCGCCCCACCGCCAGCCGTTCCCCCCGCCGCCGAGCCGCCGCCCAGCAGGGGCCCTCCACCTCCGAACGACGAGGTGCCGCCCGCCGAGCCTCCACCCGCGACTCCGCCACCGGCCTCTCCACCGGCCGAGCCGCCCGCGTCGCCGCCAGCCGCAGCGCCACCAGCGGTCGAGCCACCAGCCGCTCCACCGGCCGAAGAGCCACCGCCAGCCGAGCCTCCTGCAGCCGAGCCTCCTGCAGCCGAGCCTCCTGCAGCCGAGCCACCGGCAGAGCCCCCGCCAGCCGAGCCGCCACCAGCGCCGCCCGTCACCGTCACGCTCGCAAAGCCGTTCACGCCCCCGGCGGTCGCGGTCACCGCGTTGGGGAAGGCTCCCGCCGTCGTGCTCGCCGTGAAGAGGCCGCCAGCGTTGATGGTTCCCGCGGCGGGCTGTGCAGTCCACGTGAAGCCGACGGGCACGGCGTTGTTGAACGCGTCACGGGCCTGTGCGGTGAACTGTTGCGTGCCGCCAGAGGTGACGGTCGCGGTGCCGGGAGCAACGCTCACGGTGAGGACCGGGCCAGGGCTGACCTGCACGCTGGCGAAGGCCGTGAGCCCGTTCGCTTCGGCCCGTACCGTGTTGGCGAACGTGCCAGCGGCCGTGCCGGCCTGGAAGATGCCCGAGGCGTTGATGGTGCCGCCGCCGCTCACCACGCTCCACGTCGGGGTGACCGAGACGACCGAGCCCATCGAGTCGCGCCCGACGACCGAGAAGCCAGCCGTGCCACCAGCCTGAATCATCGCGAGCGGCGGCGTGATGGTGAGGCTGGCGAGCGCGCCGGCCTGAATCGTGATCGAGGCGCTGCCAGAGACCGCGCCAACGGTGGCCGTCACGGCCGCAGCGTAGGTGCCCACCGTCGAGCTCGCCGTGAAGGCGCCGCCCTGGGTGACCGTGCCGGCGGCCGCGCTCGCCGTCCACGTGAAGGTCGAGGGCACCGCGTTGTTGAAGGCGTCGCGCGCCTGCGCCGTGAACGTCGTCATGCCTCCGGGCGCGAGGGTGGCCATCGTCGGCGTGACGCTCACGGTGGCGACCGGGCCTGCGTTGACCGTGACCGAGACCGTCGCCGAGGCGCTGCCCGAAGCCGCGCGAACCGTGTTCGCAAACGCTCCAGCCGTGTTGCCAGCCGTGAAGAGGCCGCTCGCCGAGATGGTGCCGCCACCGTTCACCACGCTCCACGTGATGGGTGCACCCACGACCGCCTGGCCCATGGCGTTGAGCGCGGTGGCCGTGAACTGCTGCGTAGCGCCCGGGCCGATGGAGGTCGACGTCGGCGAGATGGTGATCGTCGCCACCGCACCTCCCGAGCCTCCCGTGATGGTGACGCCCGTGCTCGAGCTGATCGTGGTCGCGCCGCCCGGAGTTGCCGCCGTGACGCTGTTGGGGAAGGTGCCGTTCGACTGGCCGGCGGTGAAGATGCCCGTGCTGGCGATCGTCGAGCCAGGTGCGGTCGTCGACCAGGTGATCGGCGCGCCCATGACCGTGTTGCCACACCCGTCGGCCGCGGTCGCGGCGAAGAGCTGCGTCATGCCAGCGGTGACCGTGGGGGTCGCCGGGCTGATGCTGACGGCCGCGACCTCGCCGGGGCCAACCGTGACGGGAATCGTGCCCGAGATGGCGCCCGCGGTGGCCGTGATCGCGTTCATGTACGTCCCGCGCGTGCAGCCGGCGGTGAAGAGCCCGGTGCCGGTGATGGAGCCCGCCTGCGGGGCCGCGCTCCAGGTGATCGTCGCGCCGGGCAGCGCGTTGTTGCAGCTGTCGCGCACCGCCGCGGCGAACTGCTGCGTTCCCTGGCTGGGCACGGTCGGCGACGACGGTGTGATGGCGACGTTGTTCGGCGTGCCGAGCGTGATGGTGACGTTGGTGCGGCCGACCACGCCGTTGGGTGCGGTGGCCGACACGCCGTTCGTGATCGCGCCCGGCGTGCAGCTCGCCGTGAGCAGCCCCGCGGCGGTGATGGTGCCGGCAGTGGGCACGGCGCTCCACGTGAAGGTGGTGGGCACGGGGTTGTTGTTCGCGTCGAGGGCCTGCGCGGCGAACGCTCGGGTCGCGCCCGCGGTGATCGACGGGCTCGTGGGGAAGATCACGACCGTCATGATCGGCCCCACCGTGAAGGGGAACGCGCCCTGATCGATCGGCGCGCCACCTGCGACGGCTCCGACACGGCCGGCGCCGATGCTGGGCGAGGTCGAGGTGAGCGTCAGATCACGCGGTGTGGCGGTCTGCGCGGTGAAGAGCGGGTTCGCCGACTGCGAGCCCGTGCCCTGCGAGACGCCGGCGAAGTTGTTCGACGCGACATCGGCGCCGGTCGGCGGCATCTGCAGGCCCGTCGAGCTGTTGCCCCAGACGTTGTTGTACGCGCTGCTGACCGAGGCGACGAAGGAGCACCCCGACCGCCCGAGACCCGGCGAGCCGTTGTGCGAGACGATGGAGTTGGTGACGGCGATGGAGCCCGAGCTGTTGCACTCGCCGTACACGCCGTAGCCCGAGTTGAACGAGATGGTGGAGCGGTCGACGCTCACCGAGCCGCCCGACATCGAGATGCCGTAGCCCGTGGTGTCTCGCAGCACCGAGCCGGTGATGGTCGTCGTTCCATACGCGTGCGAGACGGCCGCCGAGGTGCACCCCGAGAGCGTGACGCCGCTCAGCGTCGAGGTCGAGGTGCCTGCAGAGCCAGTGAACGAGAGGCAGCCCGGACCGGCCACCGACGAGTTCGAGAGCGTGAAGCTCGTGGTGTTGCCGCTGCTCGCGTTCACCTCGATGCCGTTGAGCAGCTTGTCGAAGCGCGCCTGGGCCAGCGACACGGCTCCGCCCGGGGTGACGCGCACGCCGTACCAGCGATCGGTGCCGCCCGCGGTGAAGACGATCGGGCTGGGCGCGGTGCCGATCGCCTGAAGGGTTCCTGCCACCACGAGCTCTGCGCGCACGGCGTTGTTGCCGCTGCCCATCACGTCAGTGTTGGCGAAGGTGAAGGTCGTGCCGGGGTCGACGAGCACGGTGACGCCAGCGGGAATGGTGAGATCGCCGGTGATCGAGACGGCGCCCGAGAGCGTCTGGTTGGTGTGCAGGTAGCCCTGCAGGCCCGCCAGCGGCGTGGCGTCACCCGCGTACGAGAAGGCGCCGATGTCGATGCCCGACGGGCGACGGGCGGGGCTGCGGGTCGTAATGCGCAGGTCGCGCGTGGTGGCGTTGAGGAAGAGGGGGTTGGCCAGCAGCGTGCCGGCTCCCTGTGAGACGCCGGCGAAGTTGTTCGAGCTGAGGTTCGCGTCGGTGGTGGGCGTCGTCGAAGACCAGGTGCTCGAGTTGCCCCAGACGAGGTTGTTGGAGCTGCTGACCGAGGCGACGAAGGAACAGCCCGAGCGACCGAGGCCCGGCGAGCCGTTGTGCGAGACGATGGAGTTGGTGACGGCGATGGAGCCCGAGCTGTTGCACTCGCCGTACACGCCGTAGCCCGAGTTGAACGCGATGGTGGAGCGATCGATCGTGACAGCGCCGCCCGACATCGAGACGCCGTAGCCGGTCGTGTCTCGGAGCACCGAGCCCGTGATCGAGGTCGTTCCATACGCGTGCGAGATGGCCGCCGAGGTGCAGCCCGAGAGCGTCACGCCGCTGAGCGTCGAGGTCGACGTTCCCGATGAGCCGGTGAACGACAGACAGCCGGGCCCGGTGACGGCGGAGTTCGAGAACGTGAACGAGGTCGGGCTTCCCGTGCTCGCGCTCACCTCGATGCCGTTGAGCAGCTTGTCGAAGCGGGCCTGGGCGATCGACGCCGAAGCGCCAGGCGTGACGCGCAGGCCGTACCACCGGTCAGACGCGGTGGCCGTCGTGAACACGATCGAGCTGACGGCGGTTCCAACGGCCTGCAACGTGCCGAGCACCACGAGCTCTGCGCGCACGGCGTTGTTGCCGCTGCCCATCACGTCGGTGTTGGCGAAGGTGAAGGTCGTGCCCGGGTCGACGAGCACGGTGACGCCAGCGGGAATGGTGAGATCGCCCGTGACCGAGATGGCGCCCGAGAGCGTCTGGTTGGTGTGCAGGTAGCCCTGGAGGCCCGCCAGCGGGGTGGCGTCACCGGCGTAGACGAACGCTCCAAGGTCGATGCCCGACGGGCGACGGGCGGGGCTGCGGCTGGTGATGCGCAGGTCGCGCGTCGCGACGTTGAGGAAGAGGGGGTTGGCCAGCAGCGTGCCGACCCCCTGCGAGACGCCGGCGAAGTTGTTCGAGCTCAGGTTCGCGTCGGTGGTGGGTGTCGTCGAAGACCAGGTGCTCGAGTTGCCCCAGACGAGGTTGTTGGAGCTGCTGACCGAGGCGACGAAGGAACAGCCCGAGCGACCGAGGCCCGGCGAGCCGTTGTGCGAGACGATGGAGTTGGTGATGGCGATGGAGCCCGAGCTGTTGCACTCGCCGTACACGCCGTAGCCCGAGTTGAACGAGATGGTGGAGCGATCGATCGTGACGGCGCCGCCCGACATCGAGATGCCGTAGCCGCTCGTGTCGCGGAAGACCGAGCGGCTGATGCTGGTGGTGCCGTAGGCATGCGTGATGGCCGCCGAGCTGGCCCCCGCGATGGTGACGTTCGAGAGCGTGTACACGGTCGTGCCGGCCGAGCCCGCGAACGACAGACCCGCCGCGCTGTTGGTGATCGACACGTTGTTGAGGGTGACCGTCGTGGTGCCCGCCGCGCCGGCCGTGACGCGAATGCCGCTCGCCATGCGCTGAAAGCTCGCCGACCCTGCGTTCACGGTGGAACCTGCCGAGGCGATGAGACCGCCCCAGGTTCCGGTGCCGGTCGAGGGGCCGGTGAAGGTGACCGTCTCTCCCGCGTTCTCCTGCACGACGAGCGACCCCTCGACGAAGATGTCGACGCGCGTGGTGCCCCCGGAGCGCATGATGTTGTCGGTCGCAGCCGCGGTGATCACCGTGCCCGGCAGCACCGTGAGCGTGGTGCCAGCAGGAATCGTGACGTCACCGGCGAGGGTGACGGTCTGACTGACGCCTGGCACGCCCCAGATCGTCCCGCCGGGCACGTTGCCTCCGGGAAAGTTCAGCTGGGCAAGCGCGAGCGACGGAAGAACGGCACACAAGGCAGCGATCGAGCGGATCATGGCGATCGCACGACCCCCGAAGGGCCGGTGAAGTGCAAACGACCAGCGCCGCAAAGTGGCCGCAATCGCTGGGCGGGCATACCTTGACCCCATGCGTCCCTACGAAGTCATCAAGACGAAGCGTGACGGCAAGCTCCTCTCGGCCGAGGTGATTCGCGGGTTCATCGACGGCTACGTGAAGGGCGACGTGACCGACTACCAGATGTCGGCGATGACGATGGCCATCTTCTTCCGCGGGCTGACGCCACCAGAGCTCGCTGCGTGGACGCGCGCCATGCTCGAGAGCGGAGAGGTGCTCGATCTCTCGGAGACCGCGGGCGTGAAGGTCGACAAACACTCGACCGGCGGCGTTGGTGACAAGGTGTCGCTGAGCCTCGCTCCCCTGGCGGCCGCGTGTGGTGTGCCTGTGCCGATGATCTCGGGTCGAGGGCTGGGGCACACGGGCGGCACGCTCGACAAGCTCGAGTCGATTCCCGGCTTTCGGGTCGACCTCTCGATCGCCGACTACCGCCGCCTCGTGAAGACGGTCGGCGCCTGTCTCATCGGTCAGACCGCCACGCTCGCGCCCGCCGACAAGAAGCTCTACGCGCTGCGCGACGTGACCGCGACGGTCGACTGCATTCCCCTCATCGCCTCGTCGATCATGTCGAAGAAGATGGCCGAAGGCATCGACGCGCTGGTGCTCGACGTCAAGGTCGGGTCGGGCGCCTTCATGAAGACCCTCGAGAACGCGCGCACGCTCGCGCAGACGATGATCGGCATCGGCACCGAGATGGGGAAGAACGTCGTCGCGCTGCTCACCGACATGGATCAGCCGCTGGGCCGCACCGTCGGCAACGCGCTCGAGGTCAAAGAGGCGGTCGAGATGCTGCGTGGCGAGGCGCCGGCCGACTACACCGAGCTGACCCTGGCGCTGACCGCCGAGATGCTGGTGCTCGGCAGGAAGGCGGGGTCGATCGACGAGGCGCGCGCGAAGCTCGAGCAGGTGATTCGCAACGGGGCCGCCGAGCAGAAGCTGCACGAGATCGTCGCCGCCCAGGGCGGAGACCCGGCGGCCATCGCCGATCTGTCTCGCCTGCCCAGGTCGCGAACGACCATCGCCATCACCGCCACCAGCGCGGGCTTCGTGACTGGCATCGACAGCGAGTCCATCGGGTTGGCGGCCATGACGCTGGGCGCGGGCCGCGAGAAGACGACCGACGTCATCGACCCCAGCGTTGGCTTCGTGCTCGAGAAGAAGCTGGGTGACGCGGTCTCGGCCGGCGCCACGCTGGTGACCGCGCACGTCAACGACGAGGGCCGAATGGCCGAGGTCACCGAGCGCGTTCGTGCGGCCTATCGCATCGGGCCGACCGCGCCTGCGCGCCGCCCGCTCGTGCTCGAGCGGCTCGGCTGATCACCGCCTGACGAGTGAGTCGGCGAGCGCTGCAGCTTCGGCGAGCCGAGCAGGCTTCGGCAGGAACGCGTCGGCGCCGGCAGAGAGCGCTTCGGCGCGCACGTGATCTCCGACCAGCGCGGTGAGCGTGATGATGCGCACGTCGCGGCTCCAGACCTCCTGCTTCATGCGGTGAATCACCTCGAGCCCGTCCATACCGGGCATGTGCCAGTCGAGGAACATCACCTGCGGCGCGCGGGTCGCCACCAGCTGCAGCGCCTGCGGCCCGTTCTCGGCCGTGCGCACCTCGACCCCCATGCGGGCGAGGTACCGCTTCAGTGGCTCAACGTTGACGATGTTGTCGTCGACGATCAGCACCGACTTGAGCGCGCGCAGCGCGGGCGCCGGGCTCGGGGCGAGTGGCGGCGCGTCGGGGGGAATCGGCAGGCGCGCGGTGAACTGACTGCCTTTTCCCGGCTCGCTCGACAGCTCCACGCTGCCACCGTGGAGATCGACGAGGCGCTTCACCAGGGCCAGCCCGAGCCCCGCGCCATCGTGGCGCCGCGCGCGGCCACCGTCGGCCTGCACGAAGGGGTGGAAGAGGCGCAGCTGATCGGCGCGATCGATGCCCGGCCCCGAGTCGGTCACCTCGAAGGCCCACGCTTCGTCTTCGCGCCGCACCTGGAGGCGCACCGTCGAGCCTTCGGGCGAGAACTTCACCGCGTTCGACAGCAGGTTCACCAGCACCTGCCTCACCCGCAGCCGATCGAACCAGGCGACGTCGTCGCCGTCGCACCGCACGCGCGAGAGCTCGAGCGTCACCTTCTTCTTCGCGGCCAGGGGCCTGGTGACGTGCAGCGCCTCCTGGGCGACGGCCGCCACGCCGACCTGCTCACGCACCAACGTCATGGCGCCTGCCTCGAGGCGCGCGAGATCGAGCACCGTGTTCAGCAGCGAGAGCAGGTGTGCGCCGCTGGCCGCGATCACGTCGAGGGCCTCGCGCATCGGCGGCGTGAGCGCGCCGAAGGTGCCCTCGGTCATCGCCTGCGCCTGGCCCAGCACCGCGTTGAGCGGCGTGCGCAGCTCGTGGCTCATGCTCGAGAGGAAGTCTTCTCGGGCCGAAGCGACGCGCGCGAGCTCGACGTTCAAGGTGAGCAGCCGCGACTCCGCGCTCCGCAGCGCGTGAATGTCGACCTGCGCCGCGCGAAAGCCGATGGCCGTTCCACCCACGTCTTTCTCGAGCTGCACCGCTGCGCGAAACCACCGGAACTCGCCGGTGCGGCTCCGCAGCCGGTACTCACACTCGAAGGGCTCGGCGTGGCCCGAGGCTCCGATGGCCGAGAGCCGCGTGAGCAGGTGCGGCCCGTCGTCTTCGTGCATGCGCGACGTGAACTCCTCGAACCGCTTCGTACCCGGCCCGGCGAGGTTGAGCTGGGCCCACCACTCGTCCGAGAACGAGGCGTCACCGGCCAGACTCCAGCTGAAGCTGGCGACCCGGCCCGCGAGGCGCGCGAGCACGAGGTCGTTCTCAGTCATCGGCCTGCCCCTTCGAGAGCGGCAGCTTGACGCGCACCGACGTGCCCTGGCCGACCGTCGACTCGAGCTCGATGGCGCCATGCCACTTCTCGACGATCTGCTTGATGACGCTGAGCCCCAGCCCGGTGCCCTTGCCCGGTGGCTTGGTGGTGAAGAACGGCGTGAAGAGCTTCGCCTTCACGTGATCGGGAATGCCGGGGCCGTTGTCGGCGACGACGAGCTGAGCGAGCTCGCCTTCGCTGCTGAGGGTGATGTCGATGCGGGCGTCGCGCTTGTTGCCGATGGCGTCGGTGGCGTTTCCGATGAGGTTGAGCAGCACCTGCTGCACCTCGAGCATCGACGCGTGCGCGGTCACTGGCTGGGCGGGCAGTGTCAGGCGCACCTCGAGGTGCCGGGTTCTTCCCGCAGCGCGGAGCATCGAGGTCACCTCACGCACCACGCCCGCGAGCTCGACACGATCGTCGCTCGGCCCGTGCGCGCGAGACACCTGCAAGACCGAGTGCGCGAGCTCGGAGGCGTGCTGCGTCGTCTGCTTCAAGGCCGTGAAGGCCTCGTCGTCGAGCAGGTAGCCGTTGGGCAGGCGGTCGAGCGTGCCCAGCATCGACGAGAACACCGCGACGATGTTCTTGAGCTCGTGGCTGATGCCCGCCGCGAAGGTACCCAGGGTGGCGAGGCGCTCGGCGTGGAACAGCTGCTGTTGCACCTGGTCGACCTGCCGCTTCGCTGCCTCGCGCTCGGCCTCGAGCCACTTCCGGTACGCGCCGACCTGCAGCAGGTTGCCCACCCGCGCCCGAAGCTCGGGGCCATGCACGGGCTTCGAGAGAAAATCGTCTGCGCCCGCCTCGAGCCCGGCGACCCGATCGCCCACCGCGTCGAGCGCCGTCACCAGCACGATCGGCAGCGCTGCCAGCTCGGTCTTCTGACGCAGCAGCCGCGTCACCTCGAGCCCATCGAGGTCGGGCATCATCACGTCGCAGAGCAGCAGATCGGGCGGGCCTTCGTTGAGCGAGTCGAGAAAGGCGCGCCCGTTCGAGTACGCCTTCACGTCGTGGCCCAACGGCGTGAGCAGATCGCTCGCCGTCTTCCGGCTGCCGGGGTCGTCGTCGACGATCGCGATGCGGCTGCGAGGAGGGCTCACGAGGGAAACGTGCTCCCCGATCGAGGGGTTCGCAACTCTTGCCGGGGTACGTGGGACGCTTACAGCGCGGGTTGCGATGACTCCGCCGTCGCGAGTCGACGGACGAGATCGGCGCCGCTCAAGAAGGTGAGGAACACGGCCCCGACCGTGAGGCGCGACTGCGAAGCGATGGGCGTGGGGCGCTCGCCAAGCTCCAAACCGTCGAGGAGCGCCCCCGGCTGCAGGCTGCGCACCCGCCAGAGGCCGTTCTCGACGTCGAAGACGAACTGATCGCGAGAGGCGGTGAGATCGTTGATGGCGATGTCGTTCGTGGTGGCACGGCCGACGTGCAGGGGCGATCGGCTCGCGTCGAGCACGAAGCACAGAAAGTCTTCGCCGATTGGCCGCGCAGGCCCCGCGCTCGCAGGCAGGCGCGTCGACTCGGTGTCGCGTGCGGCTCTCGTCGTCGCCGGCCGCCAGGGCCCCGCTTCCCAGATGAGCCAGTCGTGCGGGTAGCGCTCGGCGAAGCGCGCGCCCAACAGGTGCCACTGACGCTGCAGAATCGTGAACCCGAACGAGGCCAACGCCATGCTGCAACACTGTTGAGTCATCGAGGCAGCCGCCAGTCTTTCACTGGCATCGAAGGCGCGCCCGGTGGCCGCCGCGACCCCACGAAGGGCCGTGACCCACCCTGACGCGTCGCGCGGGCCCACCTCGTCGCGCGGGTGGAAATCGAGGAGGGCCTCGGGCAAGCAGCGCGCATGATCAGCGCGAACCTTCGAGTCCCGCCGCCGTCGAACGAGCCCGTGAAGTCCTACGCGCCCAACAGCCCCGAGCGCACCGAGCTCAAAGCGATGGTGGCGAAGCTGGGCAGCGAGCAAATCGAGGTGCCGGTGCGCATCGGCGACAAGCAGCTGCGCACGGGCAAGATCGCCACCATTCGTTCGCCGCACCGGCACTCTCACGTGCTCGGCACCTTCCACGAAGTGGGCCCCGACGAGACGGCCGCGGCCATCACCAGCGCCATGGCCGTCAAGCCCATGTGGAGCTCGATGGCCTTCACCGATCGCGCCGCCATCTTCCTTCGGGCGGCCGAGCTGCTGGCGACGAAGTACCGGCCGATTCTGAACGCCGCCACGATGCTCGGGCAGTCGAAGACGGCTCATCAGGCTGAGATCGACTCGGCGTGCGAGGCCATCGACTTCCTCCGCTTCAACGTTCACTTCGCCCAGACGCTGCTCGATCAGCAGCCGCTCTCGTCGCCGGGCATGTGGAACCAGACCGACTACCGGCCGCTCGACGGCTTCGTGTTCGCGATTGCGCCCTTCAACTTCACGGCCATCGCGCTGAACCTCTGCACGGCGCCCGCGATGCTGGGCAACGTCGTCATCTTCAAGCCCGCCCAGACGGCGATGCTGTCGGGTCACTGGCTGATGGAGCTGCTCCGCGAAGCCGGCCTGCCCGACGGCGTCATCACCATGCTCCCCGGGCCGGGGCCCGCCATCGGCAACGCCGTGCTGGCCAGCCCCGATCTGGGCGGCATTCACTTCACCGGCTCGACGAACACCTTCAACTTCATGTGGAAGACGGTGGGCGAGAACGTCGCGCGCTACCGCCAGTACCCGCGCATCGTGGGTGAGACCGGCGGGAAGGACTTCATCTTCGTGCACCCCTCGGCCGCCGACGATCTCGACGCCGTGGCCACGGCCATCGTGCGTGGCGGCTTCGAGTACCAGGGCCAGAAGTGCTCGGCGTGCTCGCGCGTCTTCGTGCCGCAGTCGCTGTGGCCGAAGCTCAAGGAGCGCGTGCTGCCGATGATCTCGTCGATTCGCATGGGCGACGTCGCCGACTTCCGCAACTTCATGGGCGCGGTGATCGACGAGAAGAGCTTCGCGAACGCCTCGAAGTACCTCGAGCTCGCGAAGGGCCCCGACGCGAAGGTGCTCGCGGGCGGCACGGGCGATCGCTCCGAGGGCTGGTTCATCAAGCCGACGCTGGTCGAGTGCAGCTCGCCGAACCACCGCCTGATGACCGAGGAGATCTTCGCGCCGATCGTGAGCCTCTTCGTGTACCCCGACGATCAGTACGTCGAGACGTTGCGCGCCTGCGACAAGGCCTCGCCCTACGCCCTCACCGGCGCCGTCTTCGCGCGCGACCGCAACGCCATCGTCACCGCGTCGACCGAGCTGCGGCACGCGGCCGGCAACTTCTACGTGAACGACAAACCCACCGGCGCCGTCGTCGGCCAACAGCCCTTCGGTGGGAGCCGCGCCTCGGGCACCAATGACAAGGCCGGCTCGATGCTGAACCTCGTTCGGTGGGTCTCGGCTCGCACGATCAAAGAGACGCTCAACCCGCCCACCCGCTTCGACTACCCGTTCATGACCGCCGAGTAGGTCGTGGCGAACGGGCGCGGGGTCAGTTACAACTGCAACACCTCATGGCGTACGACCTCACCCCTTCACTCGACGAGCTGAAGTCCACCATTCGCAAGTCGGGGCTGCGCAGCACGGCCCCTCGCATCGCCGTGCTTCGTCGGTTGTCGGTGGCGAGCACGCCCATCTCGCACGGAGAGCTGGTCGACGCGCTCGCGAGCGACGGTATGGATCGGACGACCATCTACCGAAACCTGGTCGATCTCACCGAGGTGGGGCTCGTCTCGCGCACCGATCTCGGCGATCACGTCTGGCGCTTCGAGCTCAAGCGCAGCAAGGGCAACGGCGACGACGCGCGGCACCCGCACTTCACATGCACCGACTGTGGCTCGGTGTCGTGCCTGCCCGAGGTGACGCTCAAGGTGAAGCAGGGCAGGGGTGTTCCCAGGGCCCTGTCGAAACAACAGGTCGAGATCCAACTCCGCGGCAAGTGTGATTCCTGCGCCGCTTCTGCATGACGCCAGCCCAACAACTCCAGAACGCCGATCCCGCGTGCTCAGCGCGAGTACCACCCAAGGTGTCTCCGTCAGGAGAGGCGCGCACCCGCTGGGTGGTGGGCCTGACCGCCGTGATGATGGTGGCCGAGCTCGTCGCGGGCTACCTCACGCACTCGCTCGCCCTGACGGCCGATGGCTGGCACATGGCCACACACGTCGGCGCGCTGGGGCTGTCGGCCCTCGCGTACTGGTACGCCCGCACCCACGCCTCCGAGACGCGCTTCGCCTTCGGCACCGGCAAGGTCTACGCGCTCGCCGGCTTCACCAGCTCGACCCTGCTGCTCCTCGTCTCGTTCGAGATGGTGTCGAGCGGCGTTCAGCGCCTCATCAAGCCCGAGGCCGTCGATTTTGCCGACGCGCTGCCAGTCGCCATCATCGGGTTGCTGGTGAACCTGGTGTCGGCCTTCTTGCTCGATGCCTCGCAGCACGGGCACTCGCACGGCCCCGCGCATGATCACTCGCACCACGATCATTCGCACCACGATCACTCGCATCACGATCACTCGCATCACGATCACTCGCACCACGATCACGACCACCATCACGACCAGGTCGCGCACGGGCAGCCCGATCAGTCCGAAGCGTTGCGCCGCGCGGTTCACGAAATGGGTCACGATCACAACCTGCGGGCCGCGTACCTGCACGTCGTCGCCGACGCGCTCACCAGTGTGCTCGCCATCGGGGCGCTCGTGGCTGGGCGCTACTTCTCGCTCGTCTGGCTCGACGCCGTCGTGGCCATCATCGCGGCGCTCGTGATTCTGAAGTGGGCGTGGCAGCTCATCACCGATTGCGCGCGGCAGCTCATCGACCTTGGCCCGTCGACCGCGCTGCGCGACAAGGTGCAGCACGCCCTCGAGGCGCTCGAAGACACCCGCGTCGCCGATCTGCACCTGTGGCACGTCGGGCCCACGCAGCTCGTCTGCGTCGCCTCGCTCACGACCTCGGGCAAGACGTCGCTCGAGGAATACAAACGCGCGGTGCGGGCCGCGGTGCCAGTCGATCATCTGACGATCGAGATCGCGCCGAAGGTCGCGTCGCCTGCAGCCTGAAACGACCGCGGCCGGCCTTCACGACTACCGCTGGGCGTGGGACGAGTCGCTCTTTTGCGCCATCAACGGCCTGGGGTGGGGTTGGCTCGATGCCCTGTGGGTCGCGTTGTCGTCGAGGCCGCTCGGAGCGATCGCGGGCCTCGTGTTCCTCGGCTGGCTCATCGTGGGCTTGCGTCGAAAGGCCCTGCTGCCCGTCGCTCAGGTCGCCGCGGCGATCGGAGTCGCCGATGGCCTGGGCTCTCGCGTGCTCAAGCCCTGGTTCGGTCGCATGCGCCCCAGCTATGCGCTCGCTGAGCCGCTGGTGCGGGTCCTCAGCCCGGCCGCGAACGTCGGCTCGATGCCCTCACTGCACAGCGCCAACGCGTTCGCGATGGCGACCGTCGTCACCTTCGCGATTCCCCGCGCCGGCTTCGTGGCGATTCCGCTCGCGACGCTCATCGCGCTCAGCCGGGTCGGGGTCGGCGTGCACTGGCCGTCTGACGTGATCGCCGGGGCGCTGTACGGAGCAGGCGTCGGCGCTGCGATCGTGCTCGTCAGTCGTCGGCTCGTGAAGAAGCTCGGGCGGCCCGCCTGATTCGAAACGTCAGCGCGATCAGCAGCACGCCCAGCCCCGAAGCGCCCGTCGCGTTGCAGCCGACGTTCGCGAGCGGGCCGCTCCACGACGACGGCCC
Source organism: Archangium sp. (assembly GCA_016793585.1). The sequence goes on along the minus strand of JAEUJR010001036.1, from coordinate 1,596 downwards.
ACCGTCGAGGACGATGGGTGGCGCCGGCGCACAGACTCCAACCGAGAAGTCGCAGACGGTGCCCGCGAGGCACTCCAACGTCGACGTGCAGGCGCGCGTGCATCGGCTCACCAGCGACCCGGCCGCAGCGCACTTCGTGCCCGCTTCGCACCGATCGGTCGATGCGCAGACCTCGCCTTCGCCCACGACCTCCTGCTGTCGCTTGATGCAGAGCCCACGCGCGTCACACTGAAACGCCGAAGGGCAGGGCGCCCCCGGGCTGCACGCGCTGGAGCAGTAGCGCGTCGCGTTCTGGGGATCCGAGATGCAGCTTCGGCTCGCGCACTGGTTCTCGCGCAGACAGTTGGTGCCGAGCGGCAGGCAGTCGAGATCGATCGGGCACTGGGCCAGCGGCGAACAGACGGCGTCGATTCGGCACGTCGAAGGACAGTCGGGGTCGTCGCCGTCGACACACGCGGCGCTGCACTGGCCATCGCGGCCGCAACTGCAGTCGAGGTCGGCAGGCATGCAGCCCGAGACGCAGCGGGTGTCGCGGGCGCACGACGCGCTCTCGAAGCGCGCGAGCCAGGTCTCGATGAACGCGTGGTACGGGTAGATGAGCGCCGAGCCGCTCGAGCTGCCGCACGCCACCGAGCCGTAGCTGTGAACGCCCAGCACCAGCTCGCCCTGCTCGTCACGAACCAGCGCAGGGCCGCCCGAGTCGCCGTTGCAGATGCTGACGCCGTTGCCGCCCGTCATGAGGCTGATGCCGAACGACTGTGGCGCGCCTGCTCCGGTGATGGGGAGCTCGACCGTGCGCCGCTGCCCGATGCTGCGCGTCTCGGTGAAGCCGTACCCGACGTGCCGAACGACGGTTCCGACCGCGGGCAGGGGCCCCGTCGCGCGCCAGCGCAAGGGTGTCACCGGCGGCGCCTGCTCGAGCAACACCAACCCGAGATCGGGCGACCAATCGCCCACCGTGCCCGACGCCCACTGCACCTGCAGCACGCGGTACCGGGGCGTGCCGCTCATGCCGTCCATGGCGTTGGTGGCCCAGTCGACCCCGCGATCGACGCAGTGGGCAGCCGTGAGCAGCGTTCGCGGCGCGATGAGCGACGCGGTGCAACCAGACGACAAGTAGAAGACGGCGTGATCGTCGGGAGCGGGCCGGCCGCCGTAGATGGCCTGCGACTGCGAGCGCGTCTCGACGTCGACCGACCCCGTCGAACAGCTCGCCAGCAGCAGCAGGCACAGACGCCTCACCTGATGACGCCGCGCCCATCGGCGCCGATCTCGACCCGGCGGGTCTCGACCGCGTTGAAGTGCAGCCCACGAATGCCGCCGCCCATGCCGACCTCGAACTCGCGCACGAGCTGCTTGCCGATCGTCTGGCCCTTCTTCGCTGCCCACGCCTCGAGCTTCTGCGCGTCCTCGCCAGTGGTGAACGCCTCGGTGCCCGGAGCCAGCTGCTGCTTCGGCCGCAGCGCCGTCAGCGTCGGGGCTTCGCCGAGGAACTCCTGAATCGGCGCGATGGCCTGATCGAGGGTGACCAGCCGATACGGCGACTCGTCGTACTGATCCGACTCGGTGTTCGGCTTCTCGAAGAACATGCCGCCG
>JAEUJR010001020.1 GCA_016793585.1 Archangium sp. | reverse complement strand
CTCGTCGGAGCGATCGACCGGCGTCACGCCCTTCGCGTTCTCCTTCATCCACGCGAAGTCCTTCTCGCGGTTCGCCGCGTTCACGCAGATGAAGATGTGCTCGGGCGAGAAGCGGTACGCGACGATGTCGTCGACGAAGCCACCGTTCGGGTTGAGCAGGCCCGAGTAGATCGCCTGGCCGTCGGTGATGCGCGCGAGGTCGTTGGTGATGAGGCGGTTCGCGGTCTCGAGGGCGCCCTTGCCCTTGAACTCGACCTCACCCATGTGGCTGACGTCGAAGAGCCCGGCCTTCGTGCGAACGGCTTCGTGTTCGGGAATCAGACCGGAGTACTGCACCGGCAGCTCCCAGCCTGCGAAGTCGACGAGGCGGCCTCCGAGCTTCTTGTGCGCGGCATTCAGCGGCGTGAGACGTGGCATGCGCGCGTTTGAGTCTCTGGCGCACGTGCTGTCAACGACATCAGCAAGGGTGACGGGACCCATTCCGGCCGATGCTCCGAAGGTGCAACGCAGCGCACCATCTGGCAGACAGGCTCCGTGAAGATCCGCACCCGACTCAACCCGTCGAAGCCCTGTTTCAGCTTCGAGTTCTTCCCGCCCAAGACGCCCGAAGGCGAGAAGCAGCTGTGGGAGACGCTTGAAGATCTGCGCTCGCTCGAGCCGGGCTTCGTCTCGGTGACGTACGGCGCCGGCGGCTCGACGCGAGACCGCACCATCGAGCTCGTCAGCCACATCAAGGAGCGCACCGGCATCGAGGCGATGGCGCACCTGACCTGCGTGGGCCACACGAAGGAGGAGATCGCCGACGTGCTCAGCCGCCTCGCGAAGGCGCGCATCGAGAACGTGCTCGCGCTGCGGGGTGATCCTCCGAAGGGGCAGACGTCGTTTCAGCGCACCGAGGGCGGCTTCGGCTACGCAGGTGAGCTCGTGGAGTTCACGCAGGCGCAGAACCTGGGCTTCTGCATCGGCGCCGCGGCCTACCCCGAGGGCCACCTCGAGACCGCATCGCGTGAGGCCGATCTCGCGCACCTGAAAGCAAAGGTCGACGCCGGCTGCGACTTCCTCATCACGCAGCTCTTCTTCGACAACGCCTTCTATTTCGACTTCGTCGAGCGGGCGCGGCGCGCGGGCATCAACGTACCGATCGTTCCCGGCATCATGCCGATCACCAACTTCGAGCAGATCACCCGCTTCGTGCGCCTGTGCGGAACCACCGTGCCCATGCGGCTGCAGCTCGAACTCGAGAAGGTGAAGGACGACCCGACGGCGGTGATGCAGCTCGGCGTCGCGCACGCGACCGTGCAGTGCCTTGAGCTGTTGCAGCGCGGCGTTCCCGGCATTCACTTCTACACGCTGAATCGCAGCCCAGCGTCGCGAATGATCGTCACAGCGCTGCGCGCGAGGACCCCATGAGCATCGTTCAGTCCGATCCGAAGAAGCGCTCGACGGTCAGCGGTACGGTCTCTGGTGCGCCCTGGGCCACCATCGACGCGTGGGCGCCGGGCAACGGCTACAAGCTGGTCGCTGGCGCCGGCACCGACACGCGCACGTACCAGAAGGGCACGGGCTTTCTCGTCGCCCCGATGATGCTGGTCGCCTCGCTCGCGGGCACGACGTTGACGGTGCAGGGCTGGGTGCAGCCCACCTTCCTCGCGCGCCTGTTCGCGCTCTTCCTGATTCCGGCCGAGACGAACATTGGCACCGATGGCTTCGTGATGATCATTCCCCGCCGCATGGCCAACAAGGCCGTGAACGGGTTGCTCACACAGCTGGGCCTGCCGACGATTCCGTGAGCGGCCTCGGCGCGGCCGAGTTCACCGTGCCAGACGAGCTTGCGCGGCGATGACGGTGTTCTGCATGAGCATCGCGATCGTCATGGGGCCGACGCCGCCGGGAACGGGCGTGATCCACGCTGCGCGCTCCTTCGCCGCCTCGAACTCGACGTCGCCCGAGAGCTTTCCGTCGGCGCCGCGGTTCATGCCCACGTCGATCACGATGGCCCCCGGCTTCACCCACTCGCCCTTCACCAGCTTCGAGACCCCGACGGCCGCGACCACGACATCGGCGCGCCGAACCTCGGCGGCGACGTCGCTCTTCGAGTGACAGATCGTGACGGTCGCGCTCGCGTTCAGCAGCAGCATCGCCATCGGCCGGCCCACGATGTTGGAGCGGCCGATCACGAGGCAGTTCTTCCCCGTCACGTCGTACCGAATCTCCTGGAGCATGCGCATGCAGCCAGACGGCGTGCACGGCGTGAGCCCGGGCCGGCCCTGGAAGAGCAGGCCCGCGTTGGTGGCGTGAAAGCCATCGACGTCTTTCGACGGGTCGATCGCCGCGAGCACGAGGTTCGCGTCGAGGTGCTTCGGCAACGGCAGCTGCACCAGAATGCCGTCGACGGCGGGGTCGGCGTTGAGCTTCGCCACCACCGCGAGCAGCTCGGGCTGGCTGAGCGTCGCCGGAAAGTGGTGGTGCCACGAGCCGAAGCCGAGCTCCTTCGCGGTCTTCTCTTTCGAGGTGACGTAGACCTGCGAGGCGGGATCGTCACCGACCCGCACCACCGCGATGCCCGGCGGCCGGCCGTACTTCGCCGTCACCGCGGCGGCCTGCTGCTTCACCTCGTCACGAACCTTCGCGGCCAGCGCCTTCCCGTCGATGAGCTGTGCGGTCATGGGCGATCTGTACCAGCACCTTCACTCGGTGAGCACGAGCCGAATGAGCGCCGGCACCTCACGCGCGGTCCACCACGTGCGCGAGATCAACGAGCGGTGTCGTGGAGCGCCGAGCACCGGGCCGATGGTGACCTCGAAGCGCTCCTGCCGGAAGCACCAGCGCGCTCGGGCCAGATGGTACGGGTCCGAGATCACGTGAGCACAGTGAACGTCGTGCGCCTTCAGCAGCTTCACGGTCTCGCGCGCGTTCTCTCGGGTCGAGTGGCTGTTCACCTCGATGAGGATCGACTCCGCCGCGATGCCCGCGTCGATGGCGAGGTTCCGCCCCACGATGGCTTCGGCCGGTGGAGAGTCTCCAACGCCTCCTGAGAAGACGAGGAACTCACCCTTCCCCGCTCTGCGAGTCGCGACCCCTTCGGCCACACGCGCCGCAAGGGTCTCTGAGGCCACACCGCCTTCATTCACCCGGGCGCCCAGCACCACGACGGCGCAGTCACGTCGGGGCACGTCCCTCGCGCTCGTTCCGACGTGGTCAATCCACAGCGCGGTCAGCGCCCACGCGGTCAGCACCACCACACCTGCGGCCGCGAGCCCACGACGCCATCGCACGAGGCTCCGAAGAGCATGGCTCGTGCCGCTTCAGGTGCGGAAACCGCCCTTTTCATGACACTCGTTGCGCGCACCCGACGGAGTACGCTGACGTGCGTGTACGGGAAGCTGCTCGGCGCCGGCATCGGCGGCTGCGTGGGAATGCTGCTCGAGTGGAATCCGCTCGTGGTGTTCGCGTGCGTCGTCGCGGGCGGCCTGCTCGGGCACCTCTTCTTCGACCGTGAGGGAGACGTGCCCCGGGTCGAGCGGCCCAGATCGGTGGAGGAGCTGCTGGCCGAGGGGAAGAAGCGCCGCGCGAAAGAGAAGGCACGCGCGAAGCCCGTTCCCCCGAAGCCGGCGAGCGAAGAGCACACCGCCCTCGCCCGCGCGCTGTGCCCCATCTTCATCGAGCTCGCCCGGGCAGATGGCGACGTCGTCAGCGACGAGGTGCGCACGGTGCGCGAGTTCTTCGAGCGGGCGCTGAAGTTCGACGACGCAGGGCTCGAGGTGGTGCGTCTCTCGCTCAAGGAGGCGCTGGGCCAGCCCGTCGCCGACATCGAGCCCCTGGTGAAGGCGAACCGTGGCGCCGTGAAGCCGTCGCTGCGCGTCGAGGTGTTGCGCGCGATGTACGAGATGGTGCTCGCTGACGGCGCGATGAAGCGCGCCGAGCAGGACACGCTCAAGCGCGTCGTTCAGCACTTCAACCTGTCTGACGAGCAGTTGCTGCAGATCACGAAGGACTTCTTCGGCAGCGGCAAGGAGCACTTCGAGGTGCTGGGGCTCCCCGAATCTGCGAGTGACGACGAGATTCGCTCTGCGTTTCGAAGGCTCGCGGCCGAGAATCACCCCGACCGCGTCGCCTCGCTCGGAGCCAGCGAAGCCGAAGCAGCCACCGAGCGCTTTCGCAGCGTCAAAGACGCGTACGAGGCGCTCAAGCAGCTGCGCGGGCTGTGACTAGCGGTTCGACCACCAGGCCTTGAACTCGTCCCACGAGATCTTGCCCGAGTGGTTCGCGTCGACGACGTCGAGGGCGATGTTCAGCTCCATCTCACCCGGGGTCTGGCCCAGCGCCTCGAGCAGCCGCGCGAACTCGCCCCGATCGATGCTGCCCGAGCCGTCACGGTCGTAGACCTTGAAGATCTCGAACACCTCTTCGTGCTCGTCGTCTTCGAGCTCGGGGTGGCTCACCTTCGCGTGCATGGGTGGGTTGCGTGGCGTGCCCTTGCGCTTCTTCGCGACCACCTTCTTCGGCGCGGGCTTCTTCACCGGCTTCTTCGCCACGGGCTTCTTCTTCGCCACCGGCTTCTTCTTCGACGCCTTCTTCTTCGCTGCCATGGGCCCATCCTCCAGTCAGGGACGCTTCTGACAACCGTCTATCGCGCCCAACGAAGCGGAGGGCACTGAACTTCACGAAGCCGGGCCACCCTCCGCACGCTCAGGTGAGCACTTCGGAGCACTTCAAACAGGCCCTGCGATATGAAAAAGGAAGACATGACGAGAGAGC
>JAEUJR010000997.1 GCA_016793585.1 Archangium sp. | reverse complement strand
GACCCAGGTGTGGACGAAGCCGCTGATCGCGCTGCGTGACGGCCTCTACGGCCAGGGCGTCTTCAAGAAGCTGTCGACCGACTACCCCGCGCAGATGAACCTCGACGTGATTCGAGACCGTGGCCCCACGCCGCGCAACACCCGCATCGTCATGGGCTCCGAGTTCCTCGACATGGCGAAGCAGCTGTACTCGCAGTTCGGTTCGGGCCGCTCGGCCGCGCAAGATCAGATCTTCTTCGACAACTTCGCCTTCGTGGACTTCCACGCGCTGGGCACCATCGACTCACCGCAGCTCTTCCCGCGCAAAGACGCGTCGGGCAACCAGCTGCCGCTCACCGAGCAGGTCTTCGACATCGACCTCACCACCGGCGCGATGCCCCACCTGCGCAGCGAGGGCGTGAACTTCTGGTTGATGGTGCCGAAGAACCGCAAGGGCCCTGCGCCGGTCGCCATCTTCATTCACGGCCACGGCTCGACGAAGTTCGACGCCATCAACGTCGGCGGCTTCTTCGCGCGCATGGGCATCGCCACGCTGGGCATCGACGCGGTCAGCCACGGCGTCGACCTCGACGAGGTGCAGCTCGAGCTCGTGAAGGGGCAGTTCAAGGCGAAAGGCATCGAAGGCATGGGCGCCTCGGTCATCGCCGGCCGTGCGTTCGACCAGAACGGCGACGGGCGGTTCGACAGCGGCGTCGACTATTGGACCTCGTACCTCTTCCACACCCGCGACGTCGTTCGTCAGACGGCGGTCGACCTGTTCCAGGTGATTCGCACGCTCAAGTCGTTCGATGGCACCCGCACGTGGAAGTACGACGCCAACCTCGACAAGCAACCCGACCTCGCCGGAGACATCGACGGTGACGGCACGGTCGACATCGGCGGCCTCGCGGGCGTGCACCTCGTCGGTGGGTCGCTGGGCGGCATCATCTCGAGCTACGTCGGCGGCCTCGAGCCACAGGTCGACACGGTGATTCCCATCATCGGCGGCGGCGGGCTCGGCGACATCGGCATGCGCAGCTCGTTGAGCGGAGTGCGTGACGCGATGGTGCTGCGCATGATGGGCCCGCTCGTGCTGGTGCGTGACGGCGTCGTCTACGAGGCGGTGCCCGATCTCGTCGAGTACAAGGAGACGAAGGTCGGCACGCTGAAGACGGCTCCGAAGCCGGGCAGCATCGCGGTGCTGACGAACCTCGACTCGAAGGAGTGGCGCTGCGGCCGCGTGCAGGCCAACGGCCGGCTGCGCGTGGCGGTGCCCTCCGACAAGGGTCACCGGCTCGAGCTCGCGTTCTACGACGGGCCGCTCCCCACCCAGCACCGCGAGGGCTGCGTGCCGACAGGCGAGCCGACCGAGCGCATCACCACCTTCGCCGAAGGCTTCAAGTTCCAGAACGTGTCGTTCGCGGCGGGCTCACCGTTCGTCGCGCTCGGTGACGGCTTCGGGCTGCGACGCGGCAACCCCGAGCTGCGCCGCATGGTCGGCCTCGCGCAGGTCGCCCTCGAAGGCGCCGACCCCGCCAACACCGCGCCCTTCATGCACGGCGAGCGAACCCTCGTGTACGGCACGGGAGAGAAGGTCTCGACGCGCGCGTTCTACATCAACACCATGGGTGACTCGGGCGTGCCCACGGCGACGGGCGTGGCGATGGGTCGCGCGGCCGGCCTCATCGACTTCCGAACCATCGACCCGCGCTACGGCAAGACGCCGCAGCAGGTGCTGCTCGACACCGGCACCGTCGAGAGCGTGGAGTCGTCACGCCGCTACCTCGACGCCATGGGCCGGCCGGTGCTGATGGACGTGGACGATCTGCAGAACCTGTCGACGAAGGGCGGCGACGGCTTCGACGTGCCCCGCCTCGGCCCCGCGCTGCGCCTCGTGCGCGCCAACACCGCGGCGCAGGGTGGCGGCAAGAGCGGCATGCTCTTCCCCATGATGGAGCCACAGGGCACGCACGGCTTCCCCAAGCCCACGCCCGAGCGCCCGTTCGACCTCGGCTCACTGCTCATCAACCAGATGACCCGCTACGTGGCGACGAACGGCGAGCAGCTCGACTTCGACCCGTGCCAGCTCGACTGGACGTGCCGGTGGATTCCGCCCGCGCTCTGAGCGTGTGCATCGTCGGGGCCCATCGCCAGTCCATGGCAATGGCTCGGCGACATTTGCGACGGGGTCGGGGCCCGTCGGTCCGCAGACACCTTCGCCGCGCCGGTGAAAGCCGGAACGACAGCGGCAAGGGAGCGCGGGGAGCGGTCGTGGGCGCTCCGAAGCCTCGAGTGGGAAGCGGTTCCGAAGGAATCGGCGAGGGTCGCGAGTCTCACCGACCGACCGTGGGCGCCGATTCAGGGTGGAGATGGTTAGATAGACGAACTAACTATCTGAGGGTCACACCGCGGTCTCGCTCGGCCGCCTTCTTCGCGTGCTTCAGCAGCGGCGCCATGCGGGTCGTGGCAGCTCTTGTCGGAGCGATGCACCTGCGTCCAAGCGAGCGCCGGTCTGAGCCGTACAGGAACGTCCTTCGCGCCAGTCGCAGCCCCCCCACTCCTCACAGGCCGGCGTATTCACCCTCGACGAGAGCGTGTCGACGAGTGGCTACGCCCAGCACTCGGGCCCATCACCCCAGCGACGGCGCCAGACCAAGGTGCTCGAAGTTCACGACACTCGTCGAAGGACGTCTGGGTCTTCGTGGTGCACGAGAGCACCAGCCGCCCGCGGTGCGCTGCTCGCGAAGGACCCGGCTCCGTCGAGGTCGAGAGTGTGCGCCGCATGAGGCTCCGACAACCCGCACGGGCCGGCTGGAACTACTGCGGCGAGAGCTGAGCGAGCAGCCTCGCCGCCTGCTCACGAACGTCGGCGTCACCTGACGTCTTCGCGTGCTCGGCGTGCACCTTCGCCTTGAGCACGTCCTTCAGCTTCCCGTACGCCAGCGCGAGGTTGAGGTGCAGACCCGCCTCGTCGGGGTGTGCCCCGAGCGCCCGCGAGAGCACGTCCTTCGCCTTCGCGGCCTCGTCGATCTCGAGCAACAGCACGGCGTAGTCGTTCACCACCGCCGCCTCGGTCGGAGCGAGCGCCACCGCCTGCTCGAGCACGCTCCTCGCCTGCCCGTCCTTCTTCAGCGCGCGCGCCACCTGCCCCTGCGCCTGTTTGATCTGCCACGACCTCGGCGCCAGCTTCGCGATGGCCTCGAGCGTCGACTCGGCCAGCACGAAATCACCATGCGCCATGGCCGCGACCGCGAGCAGGTAGCCGGCCTCGGGGTTGTTCGGCTCGAGCCGGCGCAGCTCCGTGCCGGCCTTCACCGCGGTCTCGGTGCCGCCGGCCATCAGCGCGACCTGCACGAGCTGCTTGTAGAGGCCTGCCTCGTTGGGCGCGAGCTCGATGGCGTCGATGAGCAGGTGCGCGGCCTTGCCGACTTCGCCCTTCTGCAGCGCCGCGTTCGCGTCGGCCTCCAGACCTCTCCAGCTCCTCGTCATGCCCCCACCTGCTTCTTCAGCCGCGTCGCCTGCTCCTTCACGTCGGCGTCCTGGCTCTGGAGGGCGACCTTCACGTGGCTGACGGCCTGCTGCTTCTTGCCCTGCTGCACGTACGCGAGCGCGAGGTTCAGGTTGGTGGCGTCGTCGTTCTGGTTCTCGACCAGCGCCGCCTTCAACACCCGCTCGGCCTTCGCGCCCTCCTTCTTCGAGAGGTACAGCGAGGCGAGGTCGTTCACCGGGCCCGACTGCATGGGCGCCAGCGCGACCGCCTCTTCGAGCACGGGAATCGCGTCGTTCACCTTCTTCTCGAGCACGAGACACTTGGCGAACGCCTGCCGCGGCTCCCACGCCTTCGGAGCCTTCTGCATCGCCTCGGCGAACAGGGGCTTCGCCTGGTCGACCTTGCCCTGCATGAAGAGCGCGAGGCCGTGCCGGTAGATGGACTGCGCGTCGTCGGGTCTGAGGCGGCGCAGCTCGAGGGCGGCCTTCGCCGCGGTCTGAAACGAGCCGGCCACCATCGAGAGGTTGAACAGCTCGAGGTACAGCGACACCTCGTCCTTGAACTGGTTCACCGCGCCCGAGAGCAGCGTGATGGCCTGGCCCACCTGCCCGACCGCCGCGAGCGCGCGCGCCCACGCCTGACGCGGAACCCACTCGTTGGGAGCCAGCTCCGACGCCTTCTTGAGCCTCGGCAGCGCCGCGTTCGGGTCGCCCCGCTGCAACGCGAGCAGCCCGAGCTCGGTGAGCGCGAACGGGTTGTCGGCCTGCACCTTCACCGCGCGCTCGTACGCCGCTTCGGCGCCCGCCCAGTCACCGCGCGCCTGCAGCACGCTGCCCAGGTTGAAGTGCTCGAAGAAGCCGGCGCCCTTCTGCTCCGACACCGCCTTCATCGTCTCGAGCGCGCCCTCTTTGCCCTGCTGCAGCTCGATGAGCGCGGCGGTGCTCTTCGCTTCGGTGTTCTCGGGCTCGAGCCCGAGCAGCTTCAGGAACGCGGTGCGCGCCTGCTCGGGGCGACCAGCCGCCATCTGCGCCCGCCCCACGCCCAGCCAGCAGCGCACGTCTTTGGGGTCGGTGGCGAGACCCTTCTCGAACGCCTTCAACGCGGCGTCGAGAAAGCCCTGCTTCATCAGCTTCGCGCCCTCGTTCGCGGCTTTGCTGGCCATGGAGCAGGCTCCTCTTCGTCAGATCTCGTTGGCCTTCTTGAAGAACGTCTGCTGGTAGTACGCGAGCTCGGCGATGCTGGCGCGCAGGTCTGAGAGCACCGTGTGCGAGGCGTCGACCTTGGAGCGGCCCGGCGCGTTGGGGAACCAGGCGCGCGTGATGATCTTCAGGCTCGACACGTCGACCATGCGGTAGTGCAGCGCGCGATCGAAGCCCGGCATGTAACGCGTGATGAAGGCGCGATCGGTGTGAATCGAGTTGCCCGCGAGAATGCCCTCGCCGTACTCGACGTGCTGCAAGAGCTGCCGCGTCGCCTCCTTCTCGGCCTGACGAATCGAAATGTCAGACTTGCGCACGCGCTCGAGCAGGCCGTTCTTCGTGTGCATGTCCTTCACGAAGGGCTCCATGCGGTCGAGGGCTTCGTCGGGCTGCCAGATGGCGCACTCCCACTCGGCGATGGGCTTCAGGTCGGGGCCCGTCACGATGAGGCCCATCTCGATGATGACGTTGGTGTTGGTGTCGAGGCCCGTCATCTCGAGGTCGCACCACACGAATCGCGGCTCACTGGTTGGCATGGCGTGAGGTGTAGGACGGAAGCTGGTAACAGTCAGCAGGTGGATGCTCTGCGCGCGAAGTTGAACGACGAGAAGGCCGTGAACGAGCTGGCGGCGCTGTGTCTCGAGGTGTGGCTCGACAAGCCGGTGCAGCAGCTGGCGCCCATCGACGTGGTGACCAGCATCACGCGGCAGGTCATCGACGGCTGGCTCGACTCGCCCACCGCGGTCGCGGCGCTCGCGCGCGGCGTCGACCTCGTGGTGAACGAGCTGAACGCGAACCACAAGCCGCTCAAAGACGTCGTGGCCCGTGACGTGCGCGCGGCCGTGAAAGACGTCGTGGGGCGCCCCTTCTCGCCAGACAAGAAGCTCGTGCTCACCATCATCGACCGCGAGCCGACGCGAGAGCTGGTGCGGCAGCTGCTGCTCGACTTCGTGCTCGAGTTCGGGCGCAAGGCGAGCGCTCCGGTGGCAGGCGTGGCGAAGGGGCTGGGCACGTTCGCGAAGCTGGCCGGAGACGCGGTGAAGTCGCGCACCGGCACGCTGGGCTCGCTCGTCGGTGCCGTCGGCAGCGAGGTCGAGCGCCAGATGGAGAAGCGCGCGGTCGAGTTCGTCGACGCGGCGTTGAGCGGCGTGTTCGGGCAGCTGGCCGACGCGGTGAGTGACCCGCGACGCGCGACCGAAGCGGCCGAGCTGCGCGTGGCGATGATCGACGGCGTGCTCGAGCTGTCGCTGCCGCAGCTCGCGCGGGAGCTGGCCAACGCCGACGTGCCCGGAGGCGCCGAGGTGCTGCGCGGCGGGCTCAAGCGCTGGCTGGCGAGCGCGGCGTCAGACGACGAGCTCAAGCGCCTCGCCGAGTTCGTCGCGAGAGACCTGGGCGCGCGCAAGCTGCGTGACGTGCTCGACGAGCTCGGGCTGCTGGCCGTCGTGAAGGCGCGCGGCGCCGAGCAGTTGACGCTGCGCATTCGTGAGGTGGTCGGCTCCGAGGCGTTCTCGGCGTGGGCCGCGGGCTGAATCTGGCAGGCTCGGGGGCATGCTCGCGTTCGCGCTGCTGTCCCTCACCCTGACGGCCGGTGAGCTCCCCTTCGACGAGGTGGGCTTCGCGGTCGCGCGACGCGGTGACGCGCTCGTCGTCTCGCGGGTCGACGCCGCGGGAGTCGCCGCGAAGGCGGGCCTGCAGGTCGGCGACGTCATCGACTCCGTCATCGCGCCGAACCCGCGCACCTCGTTGGCCACGCTCGACGACGAGCAGGTGCGCGCGTACCTGCTGCCGACCTGGGAGTCGCCGGTCGCGCTGCGCGTCAAACGAGAGCAGGTGAGCCGCCTCGTGCAGCTCAGCCGCCCGGGGAAGCGCACCGAGCCCGAGTTCGCCACCATGCCGCTGCCTCCCGAGGCGCTGAAGAAGCTCACGCCGATGCAGATGGCCCGGTACATGTCGGCGCTGTCGGCGCACGTCGCCGCGAATCGGCCGAAACCAAAGACGTTCATCTCGCACGACGCACAGCCGCAGGTCTGGGTCGCCGATGGCGGCGTGCTCGAGGGCGTCTCCACCTCGTGGACCGGCGCGTGGGTTCACCTCGAGACGTCGCTTCGGTGGAGCTGCGCGGGCGCGCCGATGCGCTCGGTGACGCTGCGCTCTGAGCAGGCGCCAGTGCCGAAGACCCTCGTCGAGTCGACGGACGCACACCTGCAGGGCTCGTCGACGCCCATCTCGGTGCCGCTGTGGCGCCTCGCCGACCTGAAGGCTCGCTGCCCCGGCGCGACGTCGACGCTGCCCTCGGTTCCCGTCGAGGCCGAGATTCGCTGCGAAGGCCAGCCGCCCGTCACCCAACCGCTGACGGCTACGCTCGAGGTGCGCTGCGACCACGCCCCCAACCAGAGCGCCCAGCTCGACGCGCTGCGCCTGTTCGACAACGAGGTCACCGTCATCGAAGCGCCGAAGCCGCTGCGCGCGACCGTCTGGTGGAGCCGCGCCGTGCCGCGGCCCGTGAGCGCCGTACTCGTCGAGGTCGACGCGAAGGGCGCCATCGTCGGCACGCGCTCGAAGGTGCTGCCCTTTCAGGCCGACGACGCCGTGGTGCCGTTCACCCTCGCGCTCGAGCCCGCGCGCGCGCTCACCCTCGCGCTGCAGTTCACCTTCGCCGACGGCAGCACGCGCCGCTCACCGCCGCAGCCCATGCGCACGGTCTCGAAGGCAACCGCCGACGCCGAGCTCGCCGAGTTCAGCCAGGCCGGCGGCCAGCTCAGTGACGTGCTCCAGCGCCTGAAGGACCCCTGCAAAGACCTCGACGCGACGGTGCGCTTCCTCGAACAGCAGCCCGAGGTGAAGGCCGTCACGCGCAGCGGCGGTGACATCACGTACGTCGGCAAGGCGCCGCCCGGCCTGCCGATGTTGATTCACTGTCACCCCGAACACTGAGGGTCAGACGAACGGCAACGTCGCGACGCTGACCGTCACTCCGGGAGCGAGCTCCATCGCCGTGCCCGCCGCCAGATGGTCGCGGTGCACGTACGCGAGCGCCACGTTCTGCTGTTTGAGCTCACTGCGCACGACGCTGGTGATGCGGCCCACGCGTTTGTCGGCCAGCTTCACCTCGGCGCCCTTCTCGGCGAGCGCCTCTCCCAGCAGCAGCCCCACGAGCTTCTTGTTCATCTGCCCGCGGTACGTCGCGCGCGCGATGACCTCCTGCCCGATGTAGCAACCCTTCTGGTAGTGAATGGCCTTCTCGAGGTTCGCCTCGAGGGGAATCGTCGTCTCG
>JAEUJR010000990.1 GCA_016793585.1 Archangium sp. | reverse complement strand
TGTCGTGATCTTCGGCGGCGCTTCGCTCGTTCGAGAGGAAGGCACCCGCCTCGAGACGTTCGATGGCCCCGAAGGCCCCGTCACGCTGGCGCGCACGCCGCTGGTGCGCGCGTGGGGCGCAGAGCTCATCGCCAACCTGCTCTTCTCCGGAGCACGCTCCGTCGCCTTCGAGCCCGTGCTCGCGGCGCTCATCGAGCTGAACGGGCCGGCACTGACGCTGGGTGCTGGGCCCACGGTGAACCTCGTGCTGCCTGCCGTCGACGGCGCGATCATCAGCGCCTCGTTCGGAGCGAAGTCGCTCGTGCGCGTGCAGGCCGACGTTCGTCTCGGCACTTCGCAGCCGCGGGTCGATCTCGGCGTGCGCTTCGATCTGGTCGGCGCGTACCTGCTGGTGCGCGACCTCTTCGGGGTGATGCGCGTCTCGTCAGTGCCGTAGAGGCGACGCGTCATTTCGGGTAATGCCCGACGACATGCAAGACCGCTTGAAGGCGCTGGCTGAGGCCGCTCGTACCGACATCTCGAATGCCCAGAACGCGCAGCAGCTCGAGGCGCTCAAGGGCCGCTTCCTCGGAAAGAAGGGCGAGCTCGCTGCGGTGCTCGGGTCGATGGGCAAGCTCGCTCCAGAAGAGCGCAAGGCCGTCGGCGAGATCGCGAACAAGGTGAAGGGCGAGGTCGAGCAGCTGCTCGCCGCCGCACAGACCCGCCTCGAAGACGCCGCGCTCGAAGAAGAGCTCAAGGGGCCGAAGCTCGACGTGACGTTGCCTGGCCGCGCCGCGCAGTTCGGCCGCCGTCACCCGGTCTCGCAGACGCTCGAAGACATCGTGCGCGTGTTTTCGCGCCTGGGCTTCGAGGTCTACTCCGGCCCCGAGATCGAGCTCGACTGGTACAACTTCGAAGCGCTCAACGTGCCGGCCGATCACCCCGCGCGCGACATGCAGGACACGTTCTATGTCGACGCCGCCTGGCTGCAGAAGGGCGTCGGGCCCGTGGTGCTGCGCACGCACACGTCACCCGTGCAGATTCGCACCATGCTCGCGCACAAGCCTCCGCTGCGTGGCGTGATGCCGGGCCGCGTGTACCGCAAAGACAGCGATCAGACGCACACGCCCATGTTCCACCAGGTCGAAGGCCTGCTCGTCGACGAGAAGGTCACCTTCGCCGAGCTCAAGGGCACGCTCGCCGCGTTCGCGAAGGCCTTCTTCGGAGCGTCGACGAAGACGCGCTTCCGCCCCAGCTTCTTCCCCTTCACCGAGCCCTCGGCCGAGGTCGATGTCTCGTGTGTCTTCTGCAGCGGCAAGGGCTGCCGCGTCTGCAAGCACACCGGCTGGCTCGAGGTGCTCGGCAGCGGCATGGTGCACCCGAACGTCTTCAAGCACGCCGGTTACGACGCCTCGAAGGTGACGGGCTTCGCCTTCGGCATGGGCGTCGAGCGCCTCGCGATGCTCCGGTACGGCATCGACGATCTGCGCACCATGTTCGAGAACGACGCGCGCTTCCTCGCGCAGTTCTGATCCACACCACTTCTTTCCAGGACTCTTCTCATGCGCATCTCGCTCAAGTGGCTCAAGGACTACGTCGCGCTCCCCGCGTCGGTCGATGAACTCGCCAGCCGGCTCACCATGGCCGGGCTGGAGATCGAAGGCATCGAGCGGCCAGCCGAGGCGCTGAAGGGCGTCGTCGTCGCTCGCATTCTCGAGAGCGACAAACACCCGAACGCCGACAAGCTGTCGGTGACGAAGATCGACTTCGGTGGCGCCGCTCCGCTGCAGGTCGTCTGCGGCGCGAAGAACTACAAGGTCGGCGACAAGGTGCCGCTCGCGACGGTCGGCACGAAGCTGCCCAATGGCGTCGAGATCAAGCAGGCGCCCCTGCGCGGGGTCGACAGCCACGGCATGCTCTGCAGCTCGAAGGAGCTCGGCATCACCGAAGAGAGCTCGGGCCTGTTGATCCTCCACGCCGACGCGAAGGTGGGGCAGCCGATCGCCGAAGCGCTGGGCCTCGACGACGTCGTCTTCACCGTCAATGTCACGCCGAACCGCGCTGATGCGCTCTCGCACCTGGGCATCGCGCGCGAGGTGGCGACGCTCTTCAACGTGCCGCTCAAGAAGCCCGAGGTGAAGCTGGCGGAGTCGGCGACGGACGCTTCGACGAAGATCGCCATTCGTGTCGACGACCCCGAGCGCTGCTGGCGGTACGCGGCGCGGGTGATCGAGGGCGTGACCGTGAAGCCCTCGCCGCAGTGGATGCAGGATCGCCTCAAGGCGGCCGGCATGCGCGGCATCAACAACCTGGTCGACATCACCAACTACGTGTTGCTCGAGTATGGCCAGCCGCTGCACGCGTTCGATCTCGATCGCATCGGCGGCGCGCAGATCGTCGTGCGTACGGCGAAGGGCGGCGAGAAGCTCACCACGCTCGATGGCAAGGAGCGCGTGCTCCACGCCGACGATTTGCTGATCTGTGATCGCGACACGCCGCTGGTGCTCGCCGGCGTCATGGGCGGAGCGTCGAGCGAAGTGACCGACAAGACCACCCGCGTGCTGCTCGAGTGCGCGACGTTTCAGCCCACCACCGTGCGGCGTTCGTCGAAACGTCATGCGCTGCACACGGAGTCGTCGCACCGCTTCGAGCGCGGCACCGACATCAACGTGGTGCCCGAGGTGCTCGATCGCACGGCGGCGCTGATCGCCGAGCTCGGCGGCGGCACGGTGCTCAAGGGGCGCGTGGACGTGCTGCCCGCTCCAAAGCCGCTGCGTCAGGTGACGCTGCGCACGCAGAAGGTGGCTGACGTGCTCGGCGTCGTCGTGCCTGCGGCTGACTGTCACCGAATTCTCACGAGCCTCGGCTTCAAGAAGCTGTCGGGTGACGACGTCACGGCGAC
Organism: Archangium sp.; assembly: GCA_016793585.1. The sequence continues at coordinate 1,785 of JAEUJR010000990.1, read as the reverse complement.
GTTCGAGGTGCCGTCGGTGCGCGTCGACGTGAGCATCGAGGAAGATCTGGTCGAGGAGATCGCCCGCGTGCGCGGGTTCGACGCGATCCCCGAGGCGTTGCCGCGCGGCCTGTCCGAGCTCGAGCCCGAGCGGCCCGCGATGCGCGTCGAGCGACTCATTCGCGGCGCGATGGCTGGGCAGGGCGTCGATGAGGTCGTGAACTACTCGTTCGTGTCTCCAGCCGAGCTCGCGGCGTTCAGCGCAGCCGAAGGCGCCATCGCGGTGGGGAACCCGCTGTCGGTCGAGCAGTCGGTGATGCGCACCACGCTGTTCCCCTCGTTGGTGCAGAACGTGATTCGGGCTTCGCGCCACCAGACGCAGGGCGTTCGGTTCTACGAGTGGGCGCGCAGCTATTCACCGGAGCAGTCGGGCGGGAAGGGCGCCGTGCCGGTCGCGAAGGAAGTGCTCGAGGTCGCCGGCGTCGTGTGGGGCATGCGTCACGGCCAGCGCACGTGGACCGCGAAAGAGGCCGAGGCCGACTACTTCGACGCCCGCGCGATCGTGGAGTCGACGCTGCGCGCATTGCACATCGACGGCGTGACGACCGAGTCGTTCGAGTCGCCCTGGTACCACCCGCGCTCGGCGACGCTCGTGCGCAAGGGCCAGACCGTGCTCGGCACGTTGGGCGAGCTGCACCCGCGCGTGATGAAGAAGCTCGATGCGCCTGCTGGCATCGTCTTGTTCCAGCTGAACGTCGAAGCGCTGCAGTCGGTGTCGGTGCTCGTGCCGCAGGCGAAGGGGCTCTCGAAGTTCCCCGCTGTGCTCCGCGATCTCGCCGTCGTCGTGCCGTCAGAGATGCAGAGCGAGGCAGTGCGTCAGGTGATTCTCGAGGTCGGTCGCCCCCTCGTCGAAGACGCGCAGGTGTTCGATGTCTACTCAGGCCACCAGGTTGGAGTGGGGCGGAAGAACCTGGCCTACGCCCTCCGCTATCGCTCGCCCGAGAAGACGCTCACCGACACCGAAGTCACGGAAGCCCACGACAAGATCGTGGCCGAGGTGACGAGGCGGCTGGGTGGGGCGCTGCGCGCGTAAGATCCCGCCGTCGTTGAGGTCTTCGGTGGTTTTCCAGAACCGCTTCCCAGGCCGATTTGCCGCCTCGGGAGGCCTTCTGACGCAGGGTGCCGAAAAGTTCAGGAAAGTCGGCATGTTGACACCCCTGTGCGCACGGGTACGCTTCGGTTCATGACCAAGGCGGACATCATCGAGAACGTCTACGAGCGCGTGGGTTTCTCGAAGAAGGACTCGGCAGAGCTGGTCGAGATGGTCTTCGACACAGTCAAAGAGACGCTCGAGCGCGGCGACAAAGTGAAGATCGTCGGCTTCGGCATCTTTCAGCCGCGCTTCAAGCGCTCACGGCCGGGCCGCAACCCGCAGTCGGGTCAGCCCATCGAGATCACGGCGCGTCGCGTGGTGGTCTTCGTTCCGTCGACCGGCCTCAAGGCCGATCTGAACGACGGCTTCGTGCCCGAGGGCGAGGTCTCGGCCGAAGATCTCGACGACAACCCCGACACGGACGTCGAAGAAGACGACGAATGAGATCGAGTCGTCGCGATGCTTGTTGACGGTCTCTGGTCAGACTGGCAGAAGGCGCGCGTCTCACCGAAGTACCCTGCAGTTCCCGGGGCGTAGCGCAGCCTGGTAGCGCACTTGCTTGGGGTGCAAGTGGTCGCTGGTTCGAATCCAGTCGCCCCGACCATTTGAAGGCCCTGATTCTCGAGGCGAAAGCCAACGGAGTCAGGGCCTTC
>JAEUJR010000983.1 GCA_016793585.1 Archangium sp. | reverse complement strand
CGCACCGCGTTCTCGAGCCGCAGAATGTCGATGACGGTGTCGTTCTTGGTGACGCCGATGTCTTCGCAGAACGCGCGCAGCGCTTCGCTCGTGTAGCCGCGGCGCCGCATGCCGCGAATCGTGGGCATGCGCGGGTCGTCCCAGCCGCTGACGTACTTCTCCTTCACGAGGAAGAGCAGGTTCCGCTTGCTGAGCACCGTGTAGTTGAGCTGCAGCTTGGCGAACTCGATCTGCTGCGGGTGGTAGATGCCGAGCTCTTTGAGGAACCAGTCGTACAGCGGCCGGTGGTTCTCGAACTCGAGCGTGCAGATCGAGTGGGTGATCTGCTCGAGCGAGTCTTCGAGGCCGTGCGCCCAGTCGTACGACGGGTAGATGCACCACGCGTCACCCTGGCGGTGATGGTGCTCCTTCACGATGCGGTACATCACCGGGTCGCGCAGGTTGATGTTGCCCGAGGCCATGTCGATCTTCGCGCGCAGCGTCTTGCTGCCCGGCGCGAACTCGCCCTTCCGCATGCGGCGGAACAGGTCGAGGTTCTCGGCCGGCGTGCGATCGCGGAACGGGCTGTTCTTACCGGGCTCGGTCAGCGTGCCGCGGTACTCGCGCATCTGGTCGGCGTTCAGATCGCAGACGTACGCCTTGCCCTTCTGCACGAGCGCCTCGGCCCACTCGTACATGCGGCCGAAGTAGTCCGACGCGTAGAAGAGCCGGTCTTCGAAGTCGCCGCCCAGCCACTTCACGTCGTCGATGATGCTGTCGACGTACTCCTGCTCTTCTTTCGCCGGGTTGGTGTCGTCGAAGCGAAGGTTGAACTTGCCGCCGTAGCGCCTGGCGAGCGTGGAGTTCAGCACGATGCTCTTGGCGTGCCCGATGTGCAGGTACCCGTTGGGCTCGGGAGGGAAGCGGGTGTGCACCCGGCCTCCCCACTTGTTGGAGGCCTTGTCGGCCTCGACGATCTCTTCGATGAAATGGAGCGAACGCGGCTCACTCATGGTCCAGCCACCCTACCGGCGGAAAGCGCGCACACAATGGAATTTCGGGCACCCGATTCCGACGGGCCGGCTCGAAACGCCCTGACTTCGTCATCAGCCGGTCACGGAGCACCACGAGAAGGGCCTCGTTCGTCATCGTTTCATCAGCGCCGCGCCGGAGCGCATTGCCGAACCCCCATCGCTCGACGAGATGCGCGGCATGACCGACCCCACGTACGGAACCGCCGACGAAGCGACCCTGCGCGCGGCCATGCGCGACGCACTGCCGAAGGACACCTTTCTGCCGATGCCGTGGCGCTACGTCTGGTTCGTGGTGCTGCAGGCCATTCTCTGGAGCTGCCTCGGCGCGATGCTCTTCGCGGGCCTGCCCTGGTGGGCGAACCTGGTGCTCGCGCTCGTCATGGGCCACACGCTGGGGGTGCAGGGGTTCCTCGCGCACGAGGCGCTGCACGGCGCGCTCGGCGGCCCGAAGTGGGCGCAGCAGCTCGTCGGCTGGCTTGGCTTCGGCCCCTTCCTCGTGCCGCCCACGTTCTGGACTCGCTGGCACAACGTCGCGCACCACGCGAACACCAACCACGGCGACCGCGACCCCGACAACTTCGGCACCGTGCGCCGCTACGAGAAGAACCCGAAGGCCCGCCGGTTTCTCAAGCTCGCTCCGGGTTCGGGCACCTGGTACTCGTACCTGTTCCTCACCTACTCGTTCGTCTTTCACGCGCAGGTGGTGCTCTGGTTCCAGACGCGCCACCGGAAGGACTTCGAGGGCTTCGAGCGCCGGCGCGCCATCGCGCAGTCACTGGCCTGCGTCGCGGTGTGGTTGGGGCTCGCCGTGTTCTCGGGCTGGGCGCTCGTCTTCACCGTCGCCATTCCCCTCGTCGCGGCGAACGTGCTGGTGCAGTCGTACATTCTGACGAACCACTTCCTGCGGCCCATGTCGGTGTCGAACAACCCGGTCGACAACTCGATGAGCCTCTCGAAGCCGGCGTGGCTCGACGCGCTGCAGTTCCGCTTCAGTCACCACGTCGAGCACCACCTCTTCCCCACGATGCCGAGCGCGCGCGCGCCTCGGGTGCGGGCGTGGCTGCAGGCGAACGTGAAGCAACGGTACGTGTGCCCGCCGCACTGGCTCGCGCTCAAGCTGCTGTACTCGACGCCGAGGGTGTACGCCGACGCCGTCACGCTCACCGACGTGGAGCGCCCAGAGCGCACCGTCGACGTCGTCGCCCTGTGGAACGCCGAGGTTCCCGCACGCTGAACCTCGTGATGAGGTACCAGCGATGCTGTCTTTGCTGGTGTCGCTCTCGGTGGGCCAGCTGGTGTGGCCGCCGCCCAACATGCCGCCGTACGGCTTCGAGGCGCCCCTCGAGCCCATTCGAGTCGAAGGCGCTCCGGCCCTCTCGCTGGTGGGCAACGACATCATCGCCGTGTGGCTCGATCGCCGCCGGGGGCTCGACCTCACCGACGCAGGCCTCGACGTCTGGGCTGGCACGCTGACGAGCAGCGCGAAGGCCCTCTCTGCCGTGCTGCTGACGCCTCAACCACGGGTCTGTCACTCGGTTCGGCTCGGGGGTGACATGAGCGGGCTCACGGCCGCCTGGGCGTGCTTCGAGCTCGACGGAGGTGTCGTCGAGACCGTCTCGTTGCAGCCGAGCACCGCGAGCCACCTGCCTGCGCTGTCGCCCATTCGTGAAGTCACGCCAGGCCCCGCGCTCGATCTTCGACTGGTGGCCAGCGGGAACCGCCTCGTCGCCACGACGCGACGGCCCGGCTCCCTCTCGATTCTGCAGACCCGCCCAACCCCTCGAACCCAGCTTCTCTTCGGGCCGTACGTCTCACAGAGCCTCGACTTCAGTGACGATGGCGGCGTGACGATGCTGGCCGTCGACAACACAGGTGTCGTCACCGCCTTCGACCTTCTCATCGACGGCGGCGCCAATCAGACGCAGGTCGGCAGCGACGCGACTCGCGCGCTCGGAATTCCGGGACGAAGTGCCGACACGTTCTTCTTCGAGTCAGCTGCGAAAGAGGTTCGCCGCAGACTCAGCGACGGCGGCGTGCTGACCCTCGGCACCAACACGTCGGCCGAGCTGCTCGTTGGCAACGTGGCGTCTGGCGGAGTGGCGGTCTTCGTCGTCGATGGCGGGTTGACGGCGAGGGTGGCGACAGACACGGGCGGGCTGATGGGCACGACCATGTCCGCAGCGGGGACTCCACTCGCCATCGCGGGTACGGCGCCGGACTTCATGATC
>JAEUJR010000963.1 GCA_016793585.1 Archangium sp. | reverse complement strand
TTCCAGGACCTCGCGGCCATTCCCTTCCTCGCGCTCCTGCCGTTGCTGGGCACGCACGCGGCGCCCGCGCAGGACCAGAGCGTCGGCCTCGGGCTGCTGAAGGTGCTGGCGACGTTCGGCACCATGGTGGTGGCGAGCCGCTTCGTGCTGCGCCCGGTGCTGAAGCAGGTGGCCGCGCTGCACAGCCAGGAGCTGTTCACCGCCTTCGCCCTGCTCGTCGTGGCGGGCACGGCCGTGTTGATGGAGACGATTGGGCTCTCGGCGACCCTCGGCGCGTTCTCGGCGGGCGTGCTGCTGGCCGACTCCGAGTACCGGCACGAGCTCGAGGCCGACATCGAGCCGTTCAAGGGCCTGCTGCTGGGCCTCTTCTTCATGGCCGTCGGCATGTCGGTGAACCTGTCGTTGCTGGCCGCGAAGCCCGCGCAGGTGGTGTCGCTGGTGGTGGGCCTGCTGCTGGTGAAGAGCGCGGTGTTGTTCTTCATCGGCCGGCGCCGCGGTGGCACCACGCTCGGAGCCCTGCGCCTCGCCATCTCGACCTCGCAGGGCGGTGAGTTCGCCTTCGTCGTCTTCGGGCTCGCCACCTCGACGGCCGCGCTCACCACCGAGATGTCCGAGCTGCTGGTGCTGGTCGTCGGGCTCTCGCTCGCGGTGACGCCGGTGGCCTTCACCCTGTTCGAGAAGTTCGTCGCGCCCCGGCTGATGCCGAAGAAAGAGGAGAAGGCCTTCGACGTGCTGGTGCAGGACGGAGAGATTCCCGTCGTCATCGCCGGCTTCGGGCGCGTGGGCCAGGTGGTGGGCCGCGTGCTGACGGCCAGGCACATTCCCTTCGTGGCGCTCGACGCGTCGAGTGAGCACGTCGACTTCGTGCGGCGCTTCGGCAACAAGGTCTTCTACGGCGACGCCTCGCGGCTCGAGCTGCTCGAAGCGGCCGGTACGGCGAAGGCGCGCCTGTTCGTGCTGGCCATCGACGACGTCGAGAAGTCGGTCGAGGTCGCCCGCACGCTGCAGAAGCACTTCCCGCACGTCACCATCGTGGCCCGCGCCCGCAACCGCCAGCACGCCTACGAGCTGCTCGCCCTCGGCGTGACGCACCTGATGCGCGAGACGTTCTCGTCGAGCCTCGAGATGACGGGCGACGTGCTGTCGCTGCTCGGCATGCCGTCGTCAGAGGTGGCGCGCACGCTGGCCACGTTCCGCTCGCACGACGAGCAGCTGTTGATGGACAGCTTCCAGCACCGCGGCGACGTCAGCACCCTGCAGGAGCGCGCGAAGCAGGCCCGCGCCGACCTCGAGAAGCTGTTCGAAGCCGACGCCCAGCAGCCGCCGACGTAGCCCTAGAGGGGTATCGAGAAGACCTCGGGCCCGCGCGCGAAGAAGATGATCAACGCGCAGCCCAGCAGGTACGCGATGGGGAACCAGCGGCGTGAGCGCGCGTCGAGCGACTCCACCCGCCCGCGCACCGAGAGCAGCTCGGCTTCGGCCTTCGCCTTCTCAGCCTCTTCGAGGCCTGACAGCCGCGCCTCGAGCGTCTGCGCTTTGTCGAACAGCCGCGTCACCGTCACGCACTCGAACAAGATGGCCGTGATGACGACGTACGAGAGGTTGAAGAGCTGATCGAGCAGCACCGTGCTGCCGAGGTACGGCAGGTCGTCCGTGAAGGCGAGCTGCAGGAACACGATGGTGAGCAGCGCGGTGATGACGGTGCCGACGCGCGCTTCAACGTGCACGGGCTTCAAGAAGAACACGAACCAGCAGCACATGAGCACCAGCAGAATCGGCGGCAGCATGGTGGTGAACAACACCCGCAGCGGGCGCTGCAGCAGCACGCCGAACCGAACGCGCGAATGCTCCAGCTTGCCCGAGAGCCCGAAGCTGCCCGGCACCTCGACGCGCTTCTCTTCGACGATGGGTGCCTTCACCACCCAGCCGGGCACCGACAGCTCGGGCACGACGCCGCTCGCCGGGTCGAGCTCGAAGACGAGCTGATCAGCGCCACGCTGCGGGTCCTCGAGCTCGAGCATCACCTTCTGCCAATCGAGCGGGAAGGTGCCGAGCGCGAACTTGTGGAAGAAGCGGCCCTCGACGAGCAGGCGCTGGTAGCGGCGCCCGTCAGGCAGTGTCAGCGGCTCTTCGTAGACGGGCACCTGCGTCAGCGCCCACGCCTCGAGCAGGTTCACGAAGCGCAGCGACTTCGTCGGGTCGCGCTCGCCCTTCCACTTGAACCAGATGACGGCGCTGAGGTGGTACGCGTTCTGGTCGAGGTCGATGGCTTCGACGTTGCGCAGGTACGAGCCCACCATCACGTGCTCTGGCTCGGCAACCGCCGGCATCGCCACGCAGAGGAGAAGAGAAAGCCAGATGCGCACGGCGCCCACGATACTGCGCGGCGAAATGGGGCAGACCCCGAACCGCAGGGCCTGGCCACGATTTGTCCCCCTGGCCCCGCAGGCGGTAGAACCGATGAACGACGTTGGAAAGACGCACCTCCTTCGCCCAGAGGTGCCTGATGGTAGTGTGTGGGGACCCCCATGGACTCGAAGCGAACCGTTGCTCCCGCCCTCGCTGGCGTCGTGTTGCTCCTCGTCTGCGCGACGGGCTGCGACAAGACCACCCGCGTGATGGACGTCACCTACTGCCGCATGGACGTCGACTGTCCCTCTGGCTACCTGTGCGAGTCCTTCGAGTGCGTGCCGAAGAACGCGAAGACGTGTGAAAACGTCAACGACGGCACGCCCATTCTGCAGCCCACCCCGCACACGGTGGACTTCGGCATGACGACGTCGAACGCGCCGCAGACGAAGACGGTGCTGCTCTCGAACATCGGCAACTGCACGCTGACGCTCTTCGAGGCCAACCTGGCGAAGGCCGACGGCGGCATCGGGTGCGAGTTCTGTGGCTCGAACTTCCCCAAGGAGATCTTCCCCGGCCGCAGCGAAGAGCTCTCCATCGTCTGGGCGCCCGGTGATCCAACGCCGCAATCGAACGAGCTGCGCATTCTCTCGGACGACAAGGAGTACCCCACCTTCCGCCTGCCGATTCGCACCAACTACATCGGCGAGCCGAAGCTGACGGCTGCGCCGAACCCGGTGAACTTCGGCTACGTCGCGGTGGGTCGGCAGTCGAAGCGCAACGTCTCGCTGTCGAACCGCGGCACCGGCACGGCTCCCGTCACCATCACCGCCATCGCGGTCGAGCCGGCGATGAACTCCGACTTCGAGGTGGTGCTCCCCATGGGCTCGCTGCCCAAGACGCTGCGCCCCATCACGCAGGACAACGCCGCGCTCTTCACCTTCGAGACGCGCTTCACGCCTCGCTCGTCGGGCGCTCCTGACGGCGGCGGAGACACCCTGAGCACGCTGGTGCTGCAGACCAGCGAAGGCGAGCTGCGCATTCCCATGCAGGGCAACTCGGCCACACCGCCGCTCATCTCGGTGACGCCGATGATGATCGACCTCGGTGACGTGCGCCTGGGCACGACGCTGTCTCGGCCGCTCACCATCACCAACAGCGGCGGCGCTCCACTGACGGTGCGCGCGAGCTGGGCAGGCACCCGCCCCTCGACCGACCTCTCGACGGCGCCGCAGATCATCCCCGCCATCGCAGGCGGCACCTTCAGCGAGCTGCAGGTCGTCGTGACGGCCACGGCGGCTGGCCCCATCAGCGGGCTGCTGCAGCTCGACTCGAACGACCCGTCGCGCTCCGTCGTCACGATTCCCGTGACGGCCAACGGCGTGATGGGCCCCGGCCCCGAAGTCGTGAAGCTCGAGATGACCTACGACAACGGCACCGACTCGGCCTTCGACAACGACGTGCGCGACGTCGACATGACGCTCGAGCACCCGTTCGGCTACGTCTGCAACGAGCGCACGCCGGCCCCGATGAACTGGGGCAGCTACGGCACCCCGACGTGGCTCGCGTTTCCGCCGAAGGAAGAGCCCGAGCGCATCGTGCTCGCCGACGCCCGCGCTGATGGCACCTACCGGGTGATGGTGAACTACCAGCAGGACTGCAAGTCGCTGCCGACGGCGCTGCTGGCCGGCATTCTGGGCATCTCCATCGACGTGCTCGTCGACGTGCTCACCGGAGGGGCCATTCCCATTCCCGGCCAGGACGTCGGCCGCCTCATCGAGCAGGTGTGTCTCAACAAGTCGAGCTCGGCCGTGAACGTGAAGGTGTTCGTCAACGGCATGCTCATCTCCGAGAAGAACACGAGCCTCGGGCGCAAAGGCGACAGCGCGTACATTCTCGACCTCGTGCGGCAGAACGGCGTCTTCTCGGTGCCGTGATGGAGCCCACCATGCGAACCCACCTGCTCCTGCTGCTCGCCGCCGTCACCGCCTGTGGCACCAGGCCGCCCACCAGCGTCACCAACAGCAACGGCATCGGCCCGTTCCGCGGCCTGCGCGCGATTCCACGGCAGCTCGCCTTCACCTGCGTGACGCCCGGCTGTGACACCACGCTCGCCGTGAAGGTGCAGTCGACGGTGAACCGCCGCGTGGCCGTCAAGCGCGTGGTGCTCTCGAAGGACAGCGGCGAGTACACGCTCACGCCCAGCCAGGCGACGCCCTTCATTCTCGGCGCCGCGGCCGAGTTCTCCGTCGACGTGAAGTACGCGCCGCAGTCGGCGCCGGCGGCCGACGACCTGCGCGTGCTGGTGACCTACACCGACGCGTCGCCCGACTCCGAAGACCCCGACCGCCTCGAGCCGGGCGAGCTCGAGATTCCTCTCGTGCGCCGCCTCGTCGGAGAGCCCGCGCTCGACGTGCAGCCGCGCTCGCTCAACTTCGGCCTCGTTCGTCAGGGCGAGATGAAGTCGCTGCCGGCCATCGCGCGCAACGTGGGCTTCGGCAACATCGCGCTCGCGGTCGACCAGGTCGACGCCGGCCACCCGTGGGTGTCGGTG
>JAEUJR010000921.1 GCA_016793585.1 Archangium sp. | reverse complement strand
GGAGAGCGCGCCACACCCGGCAGGTTCTGCACCACCTTGAACGCGTCGTTGTTGGTGCCCGCCACCATGCGGAACTCCGACTGCGTGAGCCGCACCTGTGTCACCTCGCGGCGGTCCTTCACGCCGCGCACGACCGTCTCGTTCGCGCCCGACCTGCGCAGCACGTACGTCACCTCGGTGCGCTCGCCGGGCTTCACGTCTTCGGTCTCGGTGAAGTTCTCGAACCCGGCGGCGGTGATGCTCACGCGCACGGGCCCTGAAGGCACATCCATCACCTCGAAGCGGCCCTGGTCGTCGGTGAACGCCTCCTTGTCGCCGACCAGCACCGCTGCTGCGACGACGGGCTCGCGCGTACCAGCCGTCTTGAGGCGGCCCACGAAGTTCACCACGGGCACGCCCGCGTCCTGCACGACGGGCGCTTCGACGACCTGCTGCTGCACCGTGAAGTTCGAGGTGAACTGAATGCGCACCGGAGCCGGCTGCCCATCGACCTCGGCCGGCGTGAAGACGAGCTGCTTCGCGGCGGCGACAGCGGCGGCATCGAAGGCAGCGCCCGCGCTCTGCACCACCTTCACCGCGGCGACGGTGCCATCGGCGGCGATGTCGATGTCCATCACCACGCTCGCGCCGGTACCCGCGTCCATCAACTCCGAGGGGAACGTGGGCTCGACCGACTTGAGCAACGTCGGCGCCTTCGTCAGCGTCTGCGCGAAGGCCAGCGACGAGAGCAGGCACCAGCAGAGGAGCAGTCTGTGCACGAGCACGCGTGTACTTCAGCGAGCGCTCAGATGCAGTCGTCGCCGACGCTCCGACGCACCGGCAGGTCAGCGGGTGACGACGGGCAGCTTCGCGCTCAAGTCGGCCACCTGCTGCGGCAGGTAGGGCACCTTGTCGTCACCGGGCTCGATGAACGGGTCTCCGTAGCCCGGCACTTGCCCACCCCGGGTGGGGAACTTCGTCGCGTACGCCGCGTCAGAGAGCTCGTAATCGGCCGTCTCGAGCCCCATGGCCTGGCACACGTTCGCCAACAAGCGGTTCTGCGGCACGCCAGCGCGCCACATGTTGCCGTACCGCGCCCGAATCGGCCGCGCGTGGTTCGTGTAGTCGACATAGTGGCCGGTGTTGAAGAAGCCGCCTGCACCGCCCGCCAGAATCGTCGGCACCGTCTTCGCGTCGTGCGTCGAGGGGCCGCTCTCGGCGCTCCAGTAGACGAGGGCCTGGTCGAGCATCGTCACGCCCGGCACCACCTGCACCGCGTCGAGGCGACTGCAGAGGTCGACGAAGCCAAACTCGAAGTTGAAGCGCTGCGTCTGCATGATGAGACGCTGCCGGTCTTCGAGGGCGTGATTGTGAAAGCACATCGCGTGCGAGTCGGTGCGGTGGCCTTCGAACTGGCTCGCGGTGTTGAACACGGCTGGGTTCCACTGGTCCTTCAGTGACGACAAGAGGCGCACCGCGATTCGGGTCGAGCCGCACTGCATGGCGCTGACGAGCAGGGCGTTGCTCAGCTCGAGCGCCTGCCGCGCTTCGGCCTCACGCGCGGCCTGGCCCGCCGGCGCGTTGGCCCACTCCCAGTCGGCTTCGCCCTCGCGGTAGTACGCCGGCCGCTGCGCCTGGCTCACCGTCGGCACCGTGCAGCCCGCCGAGACGGTCGCGCGCAGGCGGTCGCCGATGGTGCGAACGCCGGCGACGTACTCCTCGAGGCGCAGCTTGTCTTCGCGGCCGATGCGACGCGCAGGGCCGAAGGCCCCCCGGGTGGTGCGCAGGTAGTCCTGGTGCACGCGGTCGGCGAGCGACGCACGCGGGTCGACCTGACCCGGCGTCGTCGAGACCTGATTGAAGAGCAACGCGAACAGCTCGCCCACTGTCCTCGCCGAGTAGGGGTTGCGGGCCACGCCGGCGCCTGAGCGGTACGTCGACAGCCGGTCTGCGCCAATCGCGAGCGACGGCGCCTTCACCAGCGCGCGCTCCTGCGGTGCGTAGAACTTCGACGACGCCCCGATGACGGCGTCGATGGTGGGCACGCGCACGTTCGCCAGCCCGTTGTCGGCGTCACCATCGCGGTTGACGAAGTCTCCGAGGAAGCCGCGGGTGTGGCCGCCCCACGTCATGAAGTCGATGCCGCGCAGCACGTTCATCTTCGCCAGCAGCGCGTCGGGCACGAAGCTGCCGATGAGGGGCGAGACGCGCGCGGCGCCGTTGTCGAAGTCGGGCAGCGGCTGGCTGCGGCTCGCCATCGTCTGCGCGTGCGTGCGTTTGAGGTCGACGAGCCGGCCGAAACGAAGGTCGTGCGCCGGCTGCCCGCCCGACGCTGCGTACAGCGGCTGCGACGTCAGGCTCACCGACGCGTCGAGGGGGTAGGTGTTGTCGACGTGCACGCCGCCGTGCCCGTGCCAGAGCGCGACGAAGAAGCGGGGCAGCGCGGCCTGGGTGGCTTGCGCCTCGGCGCGGCTCATCAGCGAAGGCAGCAGCGGCAGCGCGAGGCTGGCCCCGAGGCCCTGGAGAAAGTGTCGGCGGCTGGCGCGGTCGTAGTGCATGTCAAAGGTCTGGCGTGAAGCGACGAAGACTGAACGACGGCGAACGAACGAGGGCCCGCGCCACGTCTTTGAGGGTGCCGGTCGCCGACGCCTGCTGAAGCGCCTGCAGCACGCACGCGTCACCCTGCGCCGGCTGCTCCGAGCGCCCCACGAAGCCGCGGAAGACGTTGCGCGCGTAGCAGGCGTGGAACCGCTCCGACGCCGCGAGCGCCTCGGAGAGTTCGACCGCGTTGGTGGTGGGCGTCGGCCCAGCCCGGGAGACGCTGCTCGACGCGGTGAAGTCGACGGGCTCCCAGCGGGTGATGGCGCCGCTGCCGTCGTGAATCGGCTCCTGCCGACGGTTGCGGCCGAAGGCGTCGTACTGCTCGAGCGCGAAGCCGAGCGGGTTGATGGTGTAGGTGTGGCAGCCGTAGCAGGCCGTGCCGGCAATCTGCGTCTTGGCGGCGACGAGGTTGCGCACCGTCGGCACCGCAGGCGCCACGTAGCCCGCGGGCGTCGAGGTGTCGGCCGGGGGCTCCATCACGCCGCACAGGTATTCGACCTGCAGCCGGGCGCCGCGGTGAATGGGGTTGGTGTCGGGGTACCCCGAGAGCAGGAACGCGCTGCGCGTGAAGAGCCCCGCCCGCTGCCCCGCGGGAATCGTCACCGCCTGCGAGGGGTCGCCGCTCCAGGGGCTGACGCCGTAGACGCTGGCCAGCTCGGGTGAACGCGCGAAGGAGCGGCTCGTCGTCAGCACGTCGCGCATCGAGCCTTCGCGTTCGTCGAAGGTGAAGTGCGTCATCATCGCCACCTGCTCTTCGAAGGCGTCGAGGCGAAAGCGGGGCAGGTCGAGCGTCGCCGGCAGCGGCGCCGAGAGGCCATCGGGGTCTCGCTGGCCCAACGCCGAGGCGGCCGAGGGGTTGAAGCCGGGCACGCGGTTGAGACGCAGCCACTGGCGGTAGAAGCCCTCGAAGTGCGCCCGCGCGCGCGGCGTCGCGAGCAGGCGGTCGACCTGCGCCTCCACCGTCTGGCCGGGCCCCGAGAAGCCCGCGCGCGCGGCGGCGAAGAGGGCCTCGTCGGGCATCGAGCCGGTGAGGGTGTACGAGAGCCGCGACGCCAGCTCGAAGGACGTCAGCCGGGAGAGGTCGTCGCGGCCTGCTTCGGCGGTGCCCTTGAGCTCGAGACGAAAGAGAAA
>JAEUJR010000920.1 GCA_016793585.1 Archangium sp. | reverse complement strand
GTACGCTGGCAACACCCGCACGTGCACGCCGAAGATCGCGACCGGCCAGCCGTGCACCGAGTCGAGTTCGTGCGCTACGCAGGGCGACCGGTGCCAGCTGGGCGCCGATGGCGGCGTGGGGCGCTGCGGCCCCACTCCCACGCTGGGCCAGCCCTGCACCTCTGCCTGCGCGTTCCCGAACGCCTGCTCGAACGGCGTCTGCGTGATGGCCGGGCACGTGGGAGAAATCTGCTCTCCAAACACGGGCACGGGCTGCATCAACGGCGCGTGCCAGGGGCCTGATGGCGGCATCGGCACGGTGGTGACCGGCGGGCGCTGCGTGGGCCCTCAGCCGAACGGCACCCACTGCGAGAGCGACGTCGGCTGCCAGTCAGGCCACTGCGACCGCGTGGGCAACTCGACCTGCGTCGCGGCCTGCAACTGACCGATGGCGAGGCTCCCGGGGCTCAAGGTGGTGCGCTCGACGGTGCAGGGCTACGGCCTCGTCACCACGCGGCGGCGCAAGAAGGGCTCGGTCATCACCAACGTCGAGGGCGTGTTGTGGCGCGCGAAGGAGCGGCGCGACGACACGTACTCGCTCATTCTCGAGCCGGGCGTTTTCTTCGACATGGTCGACCAGACGCGGTGGGTGAACCACTCCTGCGAGCCGAACGTGGTGGTCGAGGCCGGCGTGACGAAGGCGGGCAACGGCTGGGCGCAGCTCCAGGCCCTGCGCGACCTCGAGCCGGGTGAAGAGCTCTTCTACGACTACGCGCTCCCGCCCGAGCTCAAGGAGCGTTGCCACTGCGGCGCGAAGACCTGCCGCGGGTGGATCGTCGAGCCCTGAAGAGCTTGCGCATCTCTTCCCGCCCAGGGGTCATGCCTCGATGAAGCGTCGTGACTTTCTGGTGTCGTGGTAGGCGCTCGCTGGCGCGCGAACGTCGAGCGCACCCGATGCGGGCGCGCCTCCGGCGAAGACGCTCCCGTTCCCCCATGGCCAGCCGCTCGTGGCGTTCGACACGAGCCCCGATGGCCGGCTGCTCGCCACGGGCGCCGAGTGCACGCCTTCGCACGCTGACGACCCGCTCGAAGGCGTGGCCTGCTGGGACCTGCAGACGCTCACCGTGAAATGGGCGACCCGCCTCGAGGGTGGCGTGGGCCTCAACGACCAGCTCGCGCGCGGTGTCGCGTTCTCTCCCGACGGGCGGCTGGTGGGTGCGAACTTCCACACCAACGCGGTGGCGCTGCTCGACGTCGCGACCGGGAGCGTGTTGAACGAGCTGAACCTCTCGAGCGCCGACGGCCCGCCGCCGTGGTGCTGGTCTGCCGACCCGGCGAGACGCGACTCGGTGGTGGTGCTGGCCGAGGGTCGACACCACCTCGCGCCGGCGAAGGGGCGCACGCAGCCGCTCGAGGCTCCGGTGGGGCGGCCCATCGCCCTCGACGCCTCGGGCCTCGCGGTCGTCACCCGTGACGCGCTCTCGCGCGGAGCGACCACCCACCCGCTCGCCACGAAGAACGGCGCCCGCGTCGTCTCGGTCGCAGTCTCGAGCACCGCCGTCGTCGTGGGCACCGAGCCCGGAGAGCTGCTCGTCATCGACCGCCGCTCGTTCTCGGTTCGTCACCGGGTCGCGGTGGCGTGTGGAGCGCTCTCGGTGAGCCGACGAGGTGACGTGGTGGTGGTGATTCTTCCGAACGGCACCGAGGCGGTCCTCGTGCGCGAGGGGCGGCTCGAGCCGGTCCCTGGCCCGCTCGCGCGGCGAGACTGGCTGGCGTTCAACGACGGGCGCGCCGTGGCGGTGTCGCCCGACGGCGCTCGCGTGGCCACCGTCAGCCCGTCGGGAGAAATCGTCGAAGTCACGGCAGGAAAGCGGAGCCGCCTCGGAGTCGTCGAAGGCGCCAACACGGTCATCTGGCCCAGCGAAGGGCGGGTGGTGGCGCTCGGTCAGCGCGTGGTGGGCGTCATCGAACCGGGCCGTGGCGTGGTGCTCACGAGCCGGCTGGGCTGAGGCACCGTCACCGCCCGCTGTCGCTGCGCCTCACCTCTGAGCACTCGACGAGCGCATCGCGCGCTTTCTGGGTCTTGCGAACGAGTTCAGGTGACGGGCTTCTCGTCCAGCGAAGGCCTGTTGTGGCGCTCGGTCAGAGGGTGATGGCGTCATCGCGCCGGCTGCGCTGATGCCTGGTGACGGTTCGCGAGGTCGTGGACGGGTTGTGCTTGATGAGTTGCCGACGACGCTGAGCTCGTTGCGGGCGGGCGCGCCTACCAGGCTCAGTAGGAGTCGTGGCTATTCACCGACCGACGCGTAGCGGTGCAGCGCGCCTTCGTATTCCTCGGCGACGCGCTGCTCCGTACTGGCGAGCTGGGGAAACGCGCTGCGCAACGACGCCACCGCTTCGGTCGAGAGGTAGTTGTCGTCGACGTCGAGCCGCTTCAGGTGCTGCAGGCGTTCTCGGTGACGCAGCAGCGTCTGCGCGCCAGCGTCCGTCATGGTGCCCATCGACAGGTCGAGCGTCTCGAGACGCCCCAGCAGTGGGTGCGCGCAGAGCACGGTGCACAGCTCGTCGGTCAGCTCCGAGTTGGCGAGCGCGAGCGAGGTGAGCGCAGGCAACGGCGCGTCGAGCAGCGGCCGCACGTCGTCCACCGACACCTGCACGCCGTACGAGCGGGAGCCGAACCACAGGCCCAGGTGTCGCAGGTGGGGCCACGACGCGCGCGCGAGCGTCGAGACGAGCTCACTGGTCAGCGACGTGGTGCGCAGGTCGAGCGAGCGCAGGTTCGGAAACGAGGGCGCTGACAGCAGCACCTGGCCGACGTGAACGAACAGGCGCTCCAGCTTCGGGAAGGCCGCACCGAGCACAGAGAGGTCGCCCGTCGACGTCCACGAGAGCATCTCCTCTTCGAGGTTCGTCTCGAAGCGGAGCGAGCGAAGTGAAGGCCGCGGTCCACTGCTGGTCAGCGTCGCCAGCACCTGCTCCATCACGCCGTCTTCGTGGGCCGAGGCGCACGCGATTTTCAGCTCGCGAAGGAATCTCGCCGACGGCAACGCCCAGAGCTTCGCGACGAGCTGCGCCAGTGAGACCCCGTCACGTTCATCGTCACGCGTGGCCTCGACCCGCACCTGCGTGAGGAAGCCGAGCCGCCACTGCGCGTCGAGCCGGTCAGCGAAGGTGGCGAGCGGCCCGAGCAGCGCGGTCTCGAGCTGCGGCGCCCGTTTTCCCGCCGCGTGCAGGCCGATCAACTCTCCGCGCACGCCGCCACGGCTCGAGAGCCAATCGCCGTACACGAGGAACGCGTCGTCACGGTCGACGTCTGCGTCGATGGCGGCCTCGAGGTCGGGGCTCCTCGGCTCGTCGGCCGGCGGGCGCGCGAGCGACTCCCGCCGTCGAAACGCCTCGACGCGCGCGCGGAGCTGCACCTGCCGCTCGTGAAGCGCTTCGAACTCCGGCGTGCCGAACTCGGGCTCGGGAAGCTCGGCGTCGAGCGCTGCCCGCACCGCCTGCGCCTGCTCGCGCCACTCGACCCAACTCGCGCGCTCCATCATCCACTTCCGCGTGCGGGCGGTGTCGTCGAGCCCAGCGAACGCCTCCCGAAGCCGCGCCACCTCGGCCGCCGTCTCGAGCTCGAGCGCACGCTGCAGCTCGGCCTCGAAGACCTCGGCGCGGCGCGCGAGGGCGGGCAGCTCCTCGTCCGACGGGTCGTCCGCTCGGCCCCGCAGCTCGCGCCGCCAGAACGAGAACAGCTGCTGGGGAAACGCGCGATGTCGCACGGCGCTCGTGACCTCTGCCTCGAGCTCGTCGAGCGACGGCGCGTCGAGCAGCACCTGGCGCCGCTCGAGCGTGGTCTCGGTGTTGCGCCCGAAGATGGTCACCTCGAGCACCACCTTCGTGCCCAGCTCGCGTAC
>JAEUJR010000894.1 GCA_016793585.1 Archangium sp. | reverse complement strand
GAAGGCGCTCGAGGTCCACCCGCCGGTCTCGAACTTCGAGATGGCGACGAGGAAGCGCGGGTCGAGGTCGTACTTGCGCGCGGTGTCGATGAAGGTCTTCGCCAGGTGCTTGGCCTGTGGCGGCAACGCGTCGCGCAGCTTCTCTTCCGACACCTCGTGAAAGCCACGGAACGGGCGCTTCGTGCCAGTGCCCTCGGGCGCGGGCTCGGTGGGGCGCGTCGGGTTCACGGGCCCGGGCTGATAGCCATCTTGCAGGCGGCCCATCGTCTGCCGCCCCGCGATGCCGTCGACCTCGAGCCCGCTGCGCTGCTGCATCGCGCGCACGGCCTTCTCAGTGGCGGGGCCGAACTTGCCGTCGTCTTCGATGCCGAGCTTCTGCTGCAGCCAGCGAACGGAGTCGCCCTCCATTCCCCGCTTCAGCGACTCGCGGCCAGCCAGCACGTCGTCGAGTGATGGCGCCGCGGTGTAGCCGGAAGACGCGCGCGTGCGGGTGGTCGAGGTCGCGCTGCTGACGGACGAGACGCTGGGCATGAAGAGCCTCCTGCGGAGATTGTCGCCCTCGGAGCCGCGCGCGATTTTCGCCGAAGATGTCAGGAGATTTCACTTCACTCGCGCGCAGACGTCGTTCGTCGGCATTCACGGCGTCGAGAGGCAGAAATTCCGCGCGAGCCGCGGAACCGTTGCCCCTCGTGATTGGCGCCGCTTGTTCCGTTTCTCACTGACAGCGCGCGACGCACTGGTTGGCCACGCAGCTCCAGCTGGGCGCGCCAGCGTCTTCTCCGCACGAGGGTGTGCTGGCTCCGGCAGGGCAATCGGCATCGACACGACAGGCGAACAGCTGCGTGCACCGCTTCCCCGCTTCGGCGTCACGGCGGCAGTAGAGCGTGTCTCCGCACGTGCCCTGCGTTCCCGTCTGCGACGTGGAGCACGCCTCACCTTCGTCCCACCGGCAGCTCCCGCGATGCAGCACCTCGACGCCGACCTGCGCCGCCTGACAGGCGTTGCGATAGGTCGCGTAGTCGACGCCGCACACCGCGTCGTAGCCACTGTTCTGGCATGTCGCTGCATCGACACAGACGCGCGCGACCCGGCAGCCGGTCTTTGGGTCGAGCCCTCCGCCCACCGCAAGCTTGCCGGTGCCACACGAGGGGTACGAGATGGAGGGGCACGACTGACAGCAGCCCGCTTCGCACTTCACCTGCCCCGGCTGCGCCTGGCCGCATTCGCTCGAGTCGTTGCAGATGAGCGAGTCACTCGTGCACATCTGACACGAGGGGTCCTGGCGGTCGACGCGCCCATCGCAGTCGTCATCGGCGCCGTTTGCACAGAGCTCCTTCGCCCCCGGGTGCTGGTCCTTGTTCGCTTCGTTGCAGTCGCCCTTCTGTTTGCCGGGGCACGAGATGGAGGGGTCGTCGGTGAAGGCGTAGCCGTCTCCATCGACGTCACGGCACGGGTCGAGCTCGCACCAACCGGGCGCACAGGGGCACGTGAGACAGGTGACGGGCCCACGACAGACGAAGCGCGCGGGGCACTGCGCGTCGGTGCGGCAGCCGGGAATGCAGATGGCGTCGTTCGCGCCATTGCAGCCTTCGCAGACCATGCCCGAAGGACAGGTGTCGTCGCCGGTGCAGGCCGCCGAGAGCACCGTGCGCCCGTTCTCGGTGCCCTTCGCGGGCAGCTGGTCGACGCCGCACGCCGAGAGCACGCACAGGGCGACCACCATCAGTTTTCCGAGGACGAAGCGCATCGCGCGGCTCCCACAGCAGCCGACGTGCCGGGGGCAGGTGCGCCAACTCCGCGAGAAGTGTCGCGGGTGATGATCAGCCCTCCTCGGATTCCCAGCGGGGCGGCTTCCAGGCGCCTTGCGGAGCTCCGTAGAACGCGTCGGGGTCGACCTTCAGCGGTTCGAACGGCGCGCGCGGAAATCGAATGCGGCCGAGCGCCGGCGGCTCGTTCGGCTTTGGCTCGACGGCGACCAGGTTGGTGTGCCCGCGAATGGCGAGCTTGCCGGTGGTGAGGTTGTCGACGCGGTAGTGAAAGTCCATCGCGACGCGGCCGAGCTTGGTGAGCGCGACCCGAATCGAGAGCTGGTCTTCGTAGCCGATGAAGCTGTCGTACCGAACGTTGAGCTGCCGCATCGCGAGCCAGTGGCCCTTGCGCACGAGGTCGACGGCTGGCTCGTTGAAGCGGCGGAAGAAGGCCTCACGGCCTCGCTCGAACCAGTGCGCCACGTTGCCGTGGTGCACGTAGCCCAGCCCGTCGGTCTCGGAGAACGTCACCCGATGTTCGACGTGCGCGGTGATGGCGTCCCAATTCGTGCTCATGGCGCGCTTGTGAACGCACGAACGCCGAGCGTCAACAACGAGCGGTGCCTCCTTCATGACTGCCGCGCGGTGCGAGGTCTGAGCGAAGGCGAAATCGAACTGAAAAGGCGTGAGATGCAGCCGGAAGCGAAGACGCGAGCTGAGCGCGACCGGGCCTCCTTCATGACTACCGCGCGGTGCGAGGTCTGAGCGAAGGCGAAATCGAACTGAAAAAGCGTGACACAGTGCGGGGCGTGACGACGCTGGCGCAGTGGCTCGAGAAGCTGGCGGAGCGGCCGGGCGACGA
Organism: Archangium sp.; assembly: GCA_016793585.1. The sequence goes on along the minus strand of JAEUJR010000894.1, from coordinate 13,454 downwards.
CGACCTGCGGCGCGTCGTGGCAGACGCGTTGAGCGCCGCGGGTGACGAGCGCGGCGAGTACATGACACTGTCGCTGAAGCGCGCGACGTCGGGTCTGTCGGCGACGCACCTGAAGCGGCTGACGAAGCTGTTCGAGCGGCATCGCGACGCGTGGCTGGGGCCGCTCGGGCGGGTGCGCGCCGAGGTCGGGCGCCACGACGGCTGGGTGGTGAGCCTCGAGCGATGGGAGCACGGCGTTCCGGTGCGGCTCGCGGCCCGCCTCGATGGCAGCACCTCAGGCGCGAAGGAGTGGTGGACGATTCGCGAGCTCTGGCTCGCGCCTTCGAGCTCGTTCCCCACCGAGCTCGAGCACCCGGTGACGAAGCACCTGCGCTCGGTGTCGGCGTTCGGTGAGGCCGAGGGCTTCGCCTGGTCGGCGATGCTCGAGGAGTACCTGCGCAGCATCGGGCGCGAGCACCTGCTGCACGCTCGCACCGAGTGGCCCGACGAAGAGCTGATGTTCTGACTGTTCCACTTTCGCACCTCGCGTCGATTCGCCTGGCCCGATCAGGCGCTGCGCTTCGAGCCGAAGTGGAGCAGAAGAACGCGCGCTCCTGCGAGAACGAGCAGGCATGGCCCGTGCTCTCGGCTCCCGGCATGCGCCACCTTCACCGCGTCGTCGCTGCGTCTGCCGTCGGAGCCTTCGTCACCACCGTCATCGTGTTGATGCGTCGTCGGCGCGCGCGCCCGGTGAAGGTCGTGCGCGTCGAGCCGAAACCGCCGCAGCCCGAACGTGACGTTCCCTGGGGCACGTCTTGATCAGGCCGGAATGCGACGCGACAACGCGAGCGCTTCCTGTCTGAAGATCCACGCGACGACGCGGCTCTCGTCGGGCTGAGACAACGAACGAAAGCGCACGGCGAACCCGTCGTTGAGCGAGCGCACCACCGTCGCCTCCGTGCGCACCTCGACCCCGTCGAGCACGAACGCGGCCTGCCCAGTGACTCCGACACGCGGCCGAAGGCCGTTGGAGACGTGCTGCGTGACGCGCGCGCCGCCAGCGCTGACGTCGACGGTGCGGAAGAGCTCGAAGAACTCGCGCGGCTCGTCGGTCGCGGGGTCTTTGCCGTCGCTCCACGCGAACGTGAAGCGGAGCCCAGCCCGGATGCGCACGTTGCGCCGACGGTTCTCCACGAGAAATGCATAACCAAGACGCTGGCTCAGCCGCTCGACCCGATTGATCAACCAGACCGGGCACTTGAACGATCGACTGGGGCCCACGCGACTTTCGCTATGGTGCGACCCCATGTCCTTTGTGCGAACCACTCTGCTCGTCGGCTTGTCTCTCGTTGCGTTTGCCTGTGACACCTCGGAAGGAACACCTGATGGCGGCACTGCGGGTGGCTCCGCTGGTGGCCGTGTGACCGGAGGTGGAACCGCGTCGGCTGGTGGAACCGCGTCGGCTGGTGGAACCGCGACGGCCGGCGGAACCGCGACGGCTGGTGGGACCGCGACGGCTGGTGGAACTGCGACGGCTGGTGGGACCGCGACGGCTGGTGGGACCGCGACGGCTGGAGGGACCGCGACGGCTGGAGGGACCGCAACGGCCGGCGGAACTGCGACGGCTGGAGGGACCGCGACGGCCGGTGGAACTGCGACGGCCGGCGGAACTGCGACGGCTGGTGGAGCGGCGGGAGGTCGGGCCGGTGGCTCCGCGGGTGGTGGGTCAGCAGGTGGAGCCGCTGGAGGTCGCGCTGGTGGCTCGGCAGGCGGAGGCTCGGCAGGTGGTCGCGCTGGTGGCTCGGCAGGCGGCGGCACGGCAGGCGGCACGTCGGTCGGTGGCGGCACGGCAGGTGGCACGTCGGTCGGTGGCGGTACGGCGGGCGGCACGTCGGTCGGTGGTGGGGCTGCTGGTGGCTCGACGGGCGGAGGAACCGCGGTGGCGCTGAGCGCGAGCGTCGTGGCTCCCGGCCGGCTTCACACGTGCGCGCTCACTTCGACTGGCGCCGTGTACTGCTGGGGAGCCGCGGAGCTCGGCCAGCTCGGCACGGGCGCTCCGCTCGACACCACGACCTACCCCACGCCCGTCGCGGTCCCCTCCATCACCAGCGGAGCCACCGCGCTCTCGTCGTACCTCGACACGACCTGCGCCGTCGTCTCTGGCGCCGTGCGCTGCTGGGGTGACAACTCGTGGGGCCAGCTCGGCAACAACGTCACCATGGGCATTCCAGGCGCGGCGCCGTCGAACGTGCCCGTCAGCGTCATGGGCATCAGCAGCGGCGCGACGGCTGTCGCTGCAGGCGCGCTGCACGCCTGCGCCATCGTCGCCAACGGCGCCGTGCGCTGCTGGGGCAAGGGAGACGTCGGCCAGCTCGGCAACATGGCGCGCGACCAGTCGAGCGTGCCGGTGAACGTCATGGGCATCACCGGAGCCACCGCCATCTCGGCCGGCCTCGAGCACACCTGCGCCGTCGTCGGTGGCGCCGCGAAGTGCTGGGGCGGCAATGCGTACGGCGAGCTCGGGAACAACTCGAACCTCGCGTCCGACATTCCGGTCACCCCCGTCGGCCTCACCACTGGAGTCACGGCCATCGCCGCCGGCGAGAACCACACCTGCGCCATCGTCAGCGGGAGCGCGCGCTGCTGGGGCAAGAACGGCTCCGGCCAGCTCGGCAACAGCATGGGCGGCACGCTCGTCGAGAGCATCACGCCGCAGCAGGTGACGGGTCTCACCAGCGGCGTCACTTCGATCTCGACCGGCTATTCCTTCTCGTGCGCGATTCACAGCAGCGCGGCCAAGTGCTGGGGCACCAACTTCAGCTACGAGCTCGGCAACGGCATGGGCTTCGGGTTCTCGTCGAACGTGCCGGTGAACGTGTCGAACCTCACCTCGCCGGTCTCGATTGCGTCGGGCTCGAGCCACACCTGCGTACGCCGCACCAACGGCGGCCTGCGGTGCTGGGGCTCGGGTCAGGCCGGCGAGCTGGGTGATGGCAACACCAACGACTCGAACGTGCCCGTCACCGTCACGCTGTTCCCCTGATCAGCACCAGGCGCCCACCGGGCTCTCTCGGTGAGCGGCAACCATTCCGCAGCACGCGCCGAATCTCTGCCCCTCGCTCATCAGCGCTTCGGAGCGATGGGCGTCTCGAGGTCTGCGGCGTACGGCTGGGCGAGCTGCTCCCCGAGATCGCGCGTGGCGGTCGTCGTCTCGCGTCGCACCATGATGCGCTGAAAGAACGTCGTGTTCGGAATGCTGACCGAGCGCCCGTCACGCGTTCGCAGCGTCGTGAAGAAGAACGAGAGGTCGATGACCTGGCCCTCGAGCGGGTCGGGCGGGAAGGAGATTTCGTCGCCGATGCGGAACGGCCGCGTCACGAGGATGAGAATCGTGCACAAGATGTTCGAGAGCGTGCTCCACAACGCGATGAAGCCGGTCGCGATGAGCGCCGCGGTGCCGGCCAGCACGGTGAAGAGGTCGACCTCGGTGAAGTGGCTGATGAGCGAGCCGAGCGCGAAGACGATGAGAATCACCTGCGCGCCCGTGCGGAGCGGCCGCAATGACTCCGCCGGGGCGCCGACGCGCCTGGCCAGCGCCTTCAACACGGGGCCGGTGACGACGACCCAGAAGAGGCCCGTCACCACGAGCACGATGGCGACATAGACGAGCTCTGCCAGCAGCGGGCCCCACGGGCCTGACTCGGCGATGGAGCTGAGCAGTCGGTGCACGATGCCTCGCGGGAGCGCTACGGGCGTGAAGGTCTCGGTCGTCGCCATGAGCGCTGCGTATGTGCGGTTCGCGCCGATGCCAACCGTCCGAGTTTGCGGTGATGCACGGCCGACCAGGCCCCCGCATCCACTGAGCATGGTGCCGGTGCTCCTCGTTCTCTCGCAGCTCTCGCTCTCACCCACTCGGGTGGTGACGATGACGACGCCCGATGGTGAGGCGAGCTGCTTCGTCATGCTCCCCGCGAGCGGTCGGGTGCGCACCTTTCAACCGCACGCGGCCTCGGTGTGGCTGCTCCAGAAGTCTGAGCGCCTCGTGCTGACCGAAGGCACCAGCCGCGTGCGGGTGTACGACGACGCCACGAAGCGGTGGAGCGAACGGGAGTACGTCGTGCGCCGCGAGCGACAGGTGAGCGCGGTGAAGCGCTCGGTGCCTCGTGCGTGCATCGCTCTCGAGACACGACAGACGATGCAGACACCCGAGCTGGCGCCGTACTGCGAAGCGAAGTGGACGGCTGACGGCGAACACGAGCTCGAGGTTCCGCTCGGCGAGTCGTGCACGGTGACCATCGACGGCATCTCGCGCATCGCGGTGTGAACGTCACATCAACTCGCGGCGTGCGCGGGCGAGCGTCACCACGAACACCCTTCCCGCTCCCGCGGCCAGCAACGTGCGCGCCGCCTCCGACGCCGTCGAGCCGGTCGTGTACACGTCGTCGACCAGCAACACGTCCGAGCCCTTCACCGCGGCCGTCGCCGAGAACGCTCCACGCACGTTCGCGTCACGTGCGTCTTCACTGAGCCCCACCTGCCGCGTCGTCTCCCTCGTGCGCGACAGCCACTCGTCACGCACCGGCCGCTTCAGCACGGCGCCCAGCTCGACGGCGAGCAGCGTCGCCTGGTCGTAGCCGCGCTCGCGGAACCGCCCGGTGTGGAGCGGCATCGGCACCAGCGGCGCCTTCACCTCGGTGAAGAACGCTGCAGCAGCCGACGCGAGCAACGACGCCAGTGGGCGAGACAGGTCGGGCCGCTGCTCGTACTTGAAGCGGTGAATGGCCTTCGCCACCGAGCCATCGTGCTCGAACGGCGCGTACGCCTTCGTGAACGGAGGCCGCCGCCCCTCACACCGCGGGCAGACACCAGCGGGGAAGGCGCCGGGCTCGGAGCAACGCCGACAGTGCGGGCTCTGCGTCTCGAGCACCAGGTGCGCGCACTCGTCACAGAAGAAGCCGGCGCCGGGCAACACCTCGTCACAGGCGACGCAGGCCGGCGGGTAGACGAGCTCGAGCAGTCCCTCCATCGGGCGGCAGCGTACCGTCAGCGCTCGTCTTCACCCAGCAGCTCGACGTGGTTCGCCACCTGGTCGAGGCCGTACTTCGCCTCGAGCGCCTGCACCTGGTCCTTCTCTTTCGGCGTCAGCGCCCAGCCCCACAGCTCGACCTTGTTGCCGCGCACGCACGCCGTCATCGCCTTGAAGCTCTTCAGCTCGCCCTGCAGCTTCTGGCGCAGCTTCACCAACGCTGGCGTGCGGCGCGTGTCTTCGGCGCACGCCATCACGTGCACGCGCGAGCCATCTTTCTTCCACGCGAAGGTCGTGCGCACACCCGAGCACGAGGCCTCGAGCCAGAACGTCTCGGGCTCGTCGACGTCCATGCCCTCTTCCACGCAGCGGCCCGAGGCCGCCGTCACCTTCTCGAGGTCGGCGACGCGGAACATGCGGCGCTGCGCCGGGTCGAGCGTCACCGCGCGGTACCGAAGGCCTGCGAGCGGCTCGGAGGCGCCCAGCGTGAGCAACGTGACGACGGCGGTGAGCAGCTTCATGAAGGGAACTCCGCGACGAGAAGGCCCGACGATGCCACGGCGAGCACCGCGGTGACTGACGACGTGGCGTGGCCGCTCTTCACGGTCGCGAACCAGCGACGCCACGCTCCGGCTCGACAGCACCGGAGCGCCTCACCTCACAGCGGCACGCACATGCCGTTGTTGCACTGCTGGTTGCCCGGGCAGACGGTGCCGCAGCCACCGCAGTTGTTCTCGTCGAAGCGCGTGTCGATGCAGGTGTTGTTGCAGCGGGTGAGGCCCGCCGAGCACACGCACATGCCGTTGACGCAGCCGTTGGTGGGGCCAGCGCCGCACGAGTTGCCGCACGCGCCGCAGTTGCGCGGGTCGTTCGACGTGCTGACGCACTGGTTGCCGCACGAGGTGAGCCCGAACGGACACTGGCAGGTGCCCGCCGCGCAGACCCGGCCGGCGGTGCACGCCATTCCACAGCTGCCGCAGTTCTGCTGGTTCGCCTGCACGTCGATGCAGACGCCGTTGCACACGGCGCGACCCGCCGTGCAGTAGCAGATGCCGCCGATGCACTGCTCGCCCGTCGCGCACGCGCGGCCGCAGGCGCCACAGCTCGTGGTGCTCGTCTGCAGGTTCACGCACGTGTTGGCAGGGCCGCCCGGCGTCGAAGGACACGCCGATTGGCCGCTCGGGCACATCGTCACGCACGCGCCGTTGTTGCACGCCTGGCCGGGGCCACAGACGATTCCACAGCCGCCGCAGTTCGCGCCGTCGGTCGCCGTGCGCACGCAGCGGTTGCCGCACCGCACGAAGCCCTGCGCCGCGTTGCACTGGCACTGGCCGTTCGAGCACGCCTGCGCGCCCGCGCCACACGCGTTGCCGCAGGTGCCGCAGTTGTTCACGTCGAAGCTGGTGTTGGTGCACGTGCCGCTGCAGTTGGTGAGGAAGCCCGCGCACATCGTCACGCAGGTGCCGAACTGACACGCCTGGTTGGTGCCGCAGGCGCGCCCGCACTGGCCGCAGTTGTTCAAGTCGGCCTGCAGGCGCACGCACTGGTTGCCACACCGCGTGAACCCCGGAGCGCAGGTGCAGGAGCCCGCCACGCACTGGCCACCACCACACGAGGTGCCGCAGCTCGCGCAGTTGCCCGGGTCTGTCTGCGGGTTCACGCACAGCCCGTTGCAGCGAATGAAGCCCATCGGGCACGACGCCTGGCAGGTGCCGTTGCTGCAGATGCCGGTGGCGCCGCACGAGGTGCCGCACATGCCGCAGTTGTTCGGGTCGGTCTGCGTCGTGGTGCACACGCCGTTGCAGAGCGTCTGGCCCGGAGCGCAGGTGCACGCGCCGTTCACGCAGACGCCGAGGCCGCACGAGGTGCCGCAGGTGCCACAGTTCGCGCTGTCGGTCTGGGTGTTGACGCAGACGCCGTTACAGACCGAGCCGCCCGCGGGGCACTGGCAGCTGCCCGCGACGCACGAGGCTCCGGCCGCGCAGCCCACGCCGCACATGCCGCAGTTGGTGACGTCAGTCTGGGTGTTGACGCAGGTGTTCCCACACCGCGTCGTGCCCGGAGCGCACTGGCAGACGCCCGACTGGCACGTCGCTCCCGCGCCGCAGAGGTTGCCGCAGGTGCCGCAGTTCGTGTTGTCGGTCTGCGTGCTGACGCAGCGCCCGTTGCAGAGCGTCTGGCCGACGGGGCACGCGCAGGTGCCGGCCTGGCAGGTGGTGCCGGGGCCGCAGACATTGCCGCACGCGCCGCAGTTGTTGTTGTCGTTGGTGGTGTTCGCGCACGACGTCTGCCCCGCGGCGTTGGTGCAGGTGGTGAGGGGCGGCTGGCACAGACACCGGCCGGCCGTGCACGCCTGGCCGAGGCCGCACGCGTTGTTGCAGAAGCCGCAGTTGGTGCCGTCGGTGAGGGGGTTGGTGCACACGCCGTTGCAGCGAATCTGGCCGTTGGGGCACGGGCTGGGCTGACAGGTGCCCATCACGCACTGGTTGCCGGCACCGCAGACGCGGCCGCACGCGCCGCAGTTGTTCGGGTCGTTGAACTGGTCGACGCAGGTGCCGTTGCAGCGCAGTTGACCGTTGGGGCAACCGGGCGTGAGGCAGGTGGCGCCCTGGCAGACCTGGCCGGCCGCGCAGCGCAGGCCGCAGGCGCCGCAGTTGTTCACGTCGGTGGTGCGGTCGACGCAGATGCCGTTGCAGCGAATCTGCGTCGGCGAAGGACAGGCGAGCGGCTGACAGCTGCCGTTCACGCACTGGTTGCCGCCCTGGCAGACGTTGCCGCACGCGCCGCAGTTGTTGGTGTCGATGCTGGTGTTGGTGCACAGGCCGTTGCAGTTCACCTGGCCGGGAATGGGGCACGGAATCGGCACGCACATGCCGCCGCGGCACTGGGAGTTCGTCGCGCAGCGGTTGCCGCAGCCTCCGCAGTTCAGGTTGTCAGACGAGGTGTCGATGCAGAAGCCGAAGCACGTCTGACGAGGTGCGGTGCAGGTGCCGCCACACATGCCGCCGACGCAGGCGCTGCCGATGGGGCACACGGTGCCGCACGCGCCGCAGTTCTGCGGGTTCGAGTCGAGGCTGACGCACACGCCGTTGCAGCTCGTCTGACCGGGGCCACACATGGTGCGGCACGAGCCGGCCACGCACACACCGGCCGCGCCGCAGGAGTTCCCACACGCGCCGCAGTTGCTCGGGTCGGTCTGCGTGTCGACGCACGAGGGGCCGCAGAGCACGAGCGGGCGACCGCAGCTTCCGGGCACGCAGCGGCTGGCACGGCACGACTCGGTGGGGCCACAGGCGTTGCCGCAGGCACCGCAGTTGGTGCGGTCGGTGGTGGTGTCGGTGCACACGCCGTTGCACAGCGACTGGTTGGGCAGACAGGCGACGCCGCAGCGGCCCGAGACGCAGACGCCTCCGGGCGGGCAGCTGTTGCCGCAGGCGCCGCAGTTGCGGGCGTCGTCGTTGGTGCGCGTGCACACGCCGTTGCAGAGTGTCTCACCGGTGCCGCACGAGACGACGCAGCGGCCCATGGTGCACTGCTCGCCCGAGTTGCAGGCGTTGCCGCAGGCGCCGCAGTTGAAGCGGTCGCTCGCCACGTCGACGCACGCCGTTCCGCACTGCGCGAGGCCCGGGGTACACGAGGCGACGCAGCGGCCAGACTGACAGAGCAGGCCCGAGGTGCACCTGTTGCCGCAGCTGCCGCAGTTCGCCGCGTCGGAGTCGGTGTTCACGCACGCGCCGTTCGCGCACTGGGTGAGGGGCGCGCTGCACTGACAACGGCCGGTCGCGCACTGCTCGAGGCCGCTGCAGGTGGTGCCGCAGGCGCCGCAGTTCGCGCGGTCGGTCTGGGCGTTGACGCAGGTGCCGTTACAGTTGGTGAGCCCTCCGGTGCAGCCGGTGCGACAGACGCCGGCCTGACACGCCTGCCCACTCGGACATGCGGTGCCACAAGCGCCACAGTTCGCGGTGTCTTGCTGGGTGTTGACGCACTGACCGTTGCAGCGCGTGGTGCCGGTGGCGCACGGCTGCGGGTTCGGGTCGACGACGCAGCGGTTGGCCACGCACACGAAGCCCGTCGGGCACGGCGGGTCGTCGGGCGTGCCGCAGAAGAAGATGGTCGTCCGTGAGCAGCCGGACAACGAGAGGCCAGCGAGCGCGCCGGCGAGGACGACGAAGCGAATGGAGGACGTCATGGACGTGGGTTCCGGGTGGGGGAAATCGGCCCTGTCTGGAGTGAACAGTGTAGGGTGATCTGGCGACGAAGCGACAGATCACAGAAGTTTTTCGTCACCCCCGTTCCGCAGGAGCTTTCGTGCACCGACAGTGGATCTTCTGGGCCGCGGCCTGTGCGGCGTGCTCGGCGCCGATGCCCCTGCCGGTGGACGACGCGGGGGTCGTCGAAGACTCCGGGGTGCTGGTAGCCGACGCGGGGGCCGATGCCGGCGCCGACGCAGGCGTGGTCGACGCGGGCTTCGTCGAGGTCGAGCCCGATGGTGGGCCGCGAGAGCCGACGACCTCGAGCCAGGTGCTCTACACCGACGACTTCGAGCGGTACGCGAACACGGCGGCGCTCAAAGGGAGCTACGGCGACCAGCGTGAAGTCGGCGGAGCGTTCGCCATCGATGGTGTGGAGGCCGCGCAGGGCACCCGCTCGTTCCGCATCGACTACTCCGCAGACGGAGGCTGCATCGACGCTGATGTCTTCCTGAGCAAGGTGCTCGCCATCACCAGCCCGCAGACGGTGGCGTTGCAGTACCGGCTCCGCTACTCGCAGGGGTTTCGGTTTCAGCAGCCGGCGTCGCACTGCGTGGGGCGCGGCTCGTCGTCGACTGAAATGGTGATTGGGCGGTTGATGAATGGCCGCGGCACGGTGGTGTTGTCGGTGGCCGATGAGCCTGCGCAGCCGGTGATTCATCAGAACGTGAGCGGCCTGCGGTGGCAGGTGCAGGTGCGTGACGTGCGCGCGACGGCGACGCCGGCGCAGCCCCACGCGACGTATCGGCAGCACTTGAGGGTGACGCGGCTCTCTCCGACGCCGGTCGCGAACGCGCGGTGGCATCGGGTGGGCCTGGTGCTGCAGCGGGAGTCGATGCCGGGCGCGGGTGATGGCGTGATTCGCGTGTGGGTCGATGGCGAGGCGGTGCTCGATTACGACGGCTCCACCGGAGTCGCGGCGGGCAAGGTGTTCACCGGCACGGCGGCGTTCGGGTCCATCACGTACCCGTCGACGTTGCCGTCAGGAGCGTCACAGGCGCAGTCGCGGTGGTTCGACGAGGTGGTGCTGTTCGAGCCGTGAGTGGGGCCGATGGCGACGGCGAGGCACACCGCGGAAGACATCGAGGTCCTTGATTGGCGCGCTGCCGTCCGTCGCCGACCTGCGATGTACGTGGGCTCGACTGACGCGCGCGCGCTGGAGCACATGATGCTCGAGGTCGTGTCGAACTCGATCGACGAGCACATCTCGAACGCTGATCGGGTCTCGGTCTCGTTCGATGAGGCCGTCATCGTGGAAGACAACGGCAGAGGGATTCCGCTCGACGTCTTGCCTCGGTACGGGCGCTCAGCGCTCGAGGTGGTTTTGACGCAACTCCATCCCGGCCATGGCGCGGGTCTCGCCATCGCGAACGCCCTCAGTGAACGCTTCGAAGTCGAAGTTCATCGTGATGGCGGGCACCACCGAATCGCGCTTTCGCGAGGTTTGGTGACTGAGCCGTTTCATCGTGTGGGCCCATCGAACCGAACGGGAACGCTGATTCGGTATCGAGCGGACCCAGAGATCTTCGGTTCAGCGCGGCTCGATTCCGCCGCCGTTCTGAAGCGGCTGAAGACGCTGAGCTGGCTCACGCCCCACCTGACGTGGACTGTCCAGGGGCGGACCACGCGCTCCGCCGGACTCACCGATTGTCTCGTCGAGGAAACGGGCGGTGCACTTCTGCCTGGGTCGCTCGTTCGAGTACGAGTCTCCGGTTCCACCGAGGGAGCCGAACCATCATCCGATCTTCGGCAACATGGGTGGGCCGACCGTTCAAGTCGACGCGGTCATCGGGCTCTCGCGGAACGCCTCCGCTCCGCGCATCTTCGGGTTCCTCAACTACGCGACCCTGACCGAGGGCTCACACGTCGCGGGCGTTCTCGAGGGCGTCGAACGCGCGTTTCCGGGAAAGATGAGCACGCTCGGTCCTCGCGTCGTGGCCGCCATTCATCTCGGTCTGCTTCACCCGGAGTTCGAGGGGCCAACCCGCGCGGTCCTCTTCGTTCCTGAAGTGCAGCAGCTGATCGCCGATGCGTTGTTCCAGTCGCTCTCCGCGGCCTCCGACACCCGAATTGCGTGGCTCGCAGCGGCGACGGAGCCGATGCCCTGAGGCAGCCACCGGCCCCGCCGCTCCGGGTCGAGATGGTTAGATAGACTATCTATCCATCTATGACAGCCACGAGCGCCCCGACTCGCTCGCGACGACCTGCACGGCGACGACCGCCTCAGCGGTACAGCTTCAGCGACTGATGGCCTCGAGCGTCGCGGTCTCCATCGTCTCCTGCCACGCGAGCGCTGCTTGCAGGCCCCAGCCGTCGCGCCCGCGTGTCGCGCCATCGAGCCGCGCCTGCAGCACGTCCTTCGCGCACGGAGGCAGCACCGCCGCTCGCCCGCTCCCGGGCCGCACCCACCGCAGCTGTAGTGCACAGGTCTCCTCGTCACTGGTCTCGGGTTGGTCTGACCAGCGCGTCGTTCCGGAGACGAGCGCCATCACCTCGACGCGCGCGTCCGGGGCATCGCGAAGCCGCTGCTGTCCTCTCGCCGCCTCGAGCCCGTCGAGTGTGCCCACGTCGAGCTGCGCACAGCGAGCCGCCGCGAGGTGGTCGATGACGACACAACGCAACGCTGCTTCACGCGCGGCCGCGTGCTGTCCGTCCCGAAGCAGGCCCTGGGTGTTGTCCACCGAACGCACGACCCGCTGCCGGTTCAGCTCGACCAACGCGCTGCGAGCGTTCGCTGGCACCGCCGACTGACGAGCTTCGTCACCGCTGATCGCCCACAGGTTCCGCGCACTGAGCCCGAGCGAGAGAACTCCAAAGAGGACGAGCCCCACCAGCCAGCCCTTGCCCGACTGCCGAGGACGCCGCAGCAGAGAGACGTGGTCAGGGTCGAGCTCGAGCGCCCACGGGTAGCCCAGCGCCAACACCGCCTCGGTCAACTCACGCTGCTCTTCCACGTCACGGGTCGAGCGCAGCCCCGCCAGCAGCCGTTCAGGCGACACGGTATCTTCCGACGCGTCCACGAGTTGGCTCTCTTGGAAGTCCGATGCGCTCCCCGCAGGAACCGTGCACCGCGAGGTGAGCTCGCCTGCCGTCGAAACGAAGAGCCGCGAGACACTGTGCGTGGATGGACATCGGGTCGACAGACAGTTCGGCCGGCTTCCTGGTTTCAGTCGCGAAGGGATGCAATCGCACGGGCGTTGGTTCGAAGAACGCTCACCTTGTCGCGAACACCGCTCTCCATCGTCCTTGGGCTCGACGCCCTCATCGCCATCTCGTTCGGTGTGGTCTCTGGCTTCTGGCCCCTGGCGACGTTCGGAACCATCGTTCGGCTGCAGCCCCCGGAGCAGCACCCAGCCACCATCGCCGCGCTCACCACGGTCTCGCTCTTCTACGTCCTCATGGGTCTCGTCTGCCTTGCGACCCTGGCCTTGCCGACGGCCGAGCGAGCGTGGTTCGTGCTCGTTCTGGGTCTTCGGCACCTGCTCAGCGGAGGGAAGGGCCTGATGGAGGCGGGCGCCGACTGGCAGATTGGCTCACCGGTACCGGACCTCGTCATTCACACGGTGTTCGGTGTGGCCTACGCGTGCGTCTTCGTCCTGCTCCTCAGGGAGCGGCGACGAGCGGCTCACTCGCGGTGATAGGGCTCGCCGCGAAGAATCGAATACGCGCGGTACAGCTGCTCCATCAACACCAGCCGCGCGAGCCGATGCGGCATCGTCATCGCCGACAGCGACAGAGTCAGCTGCGCGCGCGCACGCACGGTCTCGTCGAGGCCTTCGTCTCCGCCGATGACGCAGACGACGTGACGGTTCTGCTCGTGCTGCGGAGCAAGCCACTTCGCGAACTGCACGCTCGACAGCGACTTGCCGCGTTCATCGAGCGCGACCAGCACGTCGGTGGGCTTGAGCTTGCCGAGCAGCACCTGCGCTTCGTCGGCCTTCGCGGCGGGGCCCGAGCGTTTCGACTCCGGCAGCTCGACCAGCTCGACCTTCGCGACGTGCGAGAGGCGCTTCGTGTACTCGGCCACGCCCGGAGCAAAGAGGCCCGAGCGGTCCTTCCCGAACGAGATGACGGTGAGCTTCACGTCAGGTCGAGGGGCACGCGCTCGGCGTCGCTCCAGAGGCCTTCGAGGTCGTACATCTGGCGCTTGTCGGGCGTGAAGAAGTGCACGACCACGTCATCGAGGTTGAGGCACACCC
>JAEUJR010000890.1 GCA_016793585.1 Archangium sp. | reverse complement strand
GGCCGCCCCGCCGGGTCGCGGACTTCTCCAGGCACCGCTTCGACCGCGGTCACCAGCCCGGCGATCGGCGCCCGCAGCGACAACACGCCGTCGCCCGAGACGAGCGCTTCGGCCTGCTTGTCCGACACGCCCGAGGCCCGGAGCGTCGCGCGTGCTGCCTGTGCGTCGGCGCGTGCGGTCGCGAGCTGGGCGTCGACTTCGGCGAGCTCGGCCAGGCGTGCGAGCCCTTCGCTCTTGAGCAGATCGAGCTGGGCCTTGCGCCGGGTGAAGGCGTCGACCTTCAGCTGTTCACCCGCGAGATCGCCAGCGGCGTGGAGCAGCTCGGGCATCAACACGTCGATCAGCGGCTCCTGCGCGGCCACGCGTTGCCCGGGGCGCACCCGAACCCGAACGACCCGGGCCTGCAGCGGTGGGGCGATCGACGCGACGCCGTCAGGGCTCGGCAGCACGCGCGCGGGCGCCTCCAGCAGGGCGGTGTCTTCGGCGCTCCGGCTCTCGACCCAGCGCGTGGTGGCGCTCGTCGCCGTCAGCGGAGGGGCGGGAGTGAGCGCCAGCGTCGCCGGCGGCTTGTCGCAGCCCACCATCACCATCGTCGCCAGCAGCACGCGCTTCATCGCGAGACCTCCGTGATCAACGTCGACAGCCTGAACCGAGCCCACGCCACGTCGGCTCTGGCTCGTGCGAGGCGGGCTCTGGCGGCCACGAGCGCCCGGCGGGCCAGCACCAGCTCCTGCGCGGTCGTCTCGCCGGCGTCGAAGCGGCGCTGCAGGCCATCGAGGGCGATCTGCGCAGCCGGCACCAGCTCGACCTCGGTGACGTGCAACACCTCGGCGCTGTGCTCGACCTCGTGCAGCGCATCGAGCCGTTCGGCGCGCTCCTCGGCGAGGCTCGCGGTGGCTCGCCCTTCGGCTCTGGCGATGGCGGCGGCGTTCGCGGAGCGTTCGCGTTGGGCGCGCTCGAAGGCGGGCAGGGTGAGCTGCAGCGTCGCCACGGCCGCGAGATCGCCAGTGCCTTCACGCCAGCCCAGCGCACCGACCTGAAGCGAGGTGCCTCGAGCGGCCTCCAGCTCGTGGCCACGTGCGCGCTCGGCCTCGACGTGGGCTGAGGCCGTCTTCACGGGCGCCGCGTCACTCGAGGTGGCCAGCACCTGGGCGTCGTCGTGCCGGGGAATCTCGAGCACAGGCAGGGTCGCCGTGACGATGGCCGGCGCGAGCGCGTCGCGGGCCAGCGCTCGGTTCAGCGCGACCCCACGAGCGAAGACCTCACCTTCGAGGCTGAGCGCCGCGAGGTGGGCCTCGGCGTGGTACGCGTTCGCGACGGCCACGTCGACGCGGGTGAAGCCGCTCGCTTCGGCCCCCTTGAGCACCTTGTTCTGCCACTCCGTCGCGAGCGCGAGCTCTTCGCGCACCGCCCGCAACGAGTCCTGCGCCGCCCACAACGACAGCCAGGCCTGCGCCGTGTTCAACCGCACGGCCCGCGCGAGGGCGTGGCGTTCGAGGCGGTCGGCGTCGACCTCGGCGAGCGCGGCAGCTCTTCGGCTCGCTCCGGCACCCGCGAGGCTCACGTCTTGCGTGACGCCGACATACAGCTCGGGACCAGCGGAGCCCTGTGCGGTGCGCCGGCCACCGGGCTGGAGAATGAGCGACGGGTTTCCAGTCAGCCAGGGCACCTGTTCGGCCAGCGCGCGACGCTGCTCGATGGCGGCCGATGCAGCGGTCAGGGCGGGCGACGCATCAGCGAGCCGCAGCGCCTCTTCGAACGACAACGCCTGCGCTTGAACCGAGACCAGCACGAGCCACGCGACCATGCGGCGCGTCGTAGCGGGTCGGCTCGCACCTTCCCTGAACCGCCGATGAGAGAATTCTCAGGAACTCACTTCTCGTCGAGGCCGTGCCGTTTGATCAGCCGGTGCAGGTAGGCGCGGTCGAGCCCGGCCTCCCGCGAGGCCTTCGACACGTTTCCGTCGAAGGTGCGCAGCAGGTGGGCGACGTACTCACGCTCGAACGAGGTCAGCGCTTCTTCCCGGGCCTGCTTGTAGTCGAGCGTCGCAGGAGCCGCCGGAGCCTCGTCTTCGTCGTCGAGCGTTGCGGCAGGGCTTGAGAGATCGCCCAGGGCCAGGGCCTTCTCGATGAAGTCGTGCAGCTCGCGCACGTTGCCTGGCCAGTGGTGGGCCTCGAGCTGCGTGAGCGTCTCGGGAGAGAGCACGAAGCCACGCGCGCGGGGCCCCAAGCCCTCGAGAATGTGCCGCACGAGCAGCGGAAGATCCTGCAGGCGTTCGCGCAGGGCCGGCAGCCGCACGCGGTCGGTCGCGAGGTGTTTGAAGAGCTCGGAGTCGGTGAGTGAGGGCGCGGTGGTGCCCGAGATGACCCGCACGTCGATGATGAACTGCTGGCCATCTCCGAAGCGGCGCACCATGCCGTCCTGCAGCGCGCGCAGCAGGGGTTGCTGCAGCTCGACTGGCAACGCCTCGACGCCGTCGAAGAACACCGTGCCGCCTGCCGCGCGCGTCAGCGCTCCCGGCCGCTCACGGTCGACGCCTGGCACGGCGCCGCGGGAGTGGCCGAACAGCGAGGCCGCCGTCGCCGCCTTGCAGTCGACGAGCTCGAACGGCCGCTCGGCGCGAGGGCCGCCGAGGTGCAGGGCGCGCGCTGCCGTTTCGTGGCCCGTGCCGACTTCGCCCTCGATGAGCACCGGGGTCGTCTTGGTGGCGAGCGGGGCGAGGAGCTCGATCGCCTCGCGCATCATCGGAGAGATCGCCTCGAGCCCGCCGAACTTCACCGCCTCGGGCTGATCGCCATCTTCCAGGCGCAACTCGACGACGCCGACGAGCAGCACGTGGCCCACCGAGACGAACGCCTCTCCGATGCGCGAGCCGGCGAGGCGTGTTCCGTTCTTCGACTGCAGATCCTTCACGTACAGGGCCTCGCCCTCGGTCGAGAGCTCGAGGTGGCGGCGCGAGACGGTGGGGTGATCGATGACGACGTCGTTGCCCGGAGCGCTGCCGACGGTGATGCGGCCCCGGGTGAAGGCATGCCGGGCGAGGGTCACGCCGTCGGCCCGCGCCACGATGCGCACGCGGGAGGGCAGCTTCACGAAGTCGGCAGAGACGGGGCGCGTGCTGCTGGACGTCATCGTCACACCTTCTTACTCGCCTCGGCGCTCAGTGCACCCGCTCGAAGACGTGCAGGCCCTGGCGGTTCATGCGGTCGGTCGCGGCGAGCGTGTTCGACTCGACGTAGTCGCTGACCGACGTGGTGCCGTCTCCGGTGGTGATGGCCGTGTGGCCATACTTCGAGCCGGCGCGCGTGTTCGTGCGATCCCACGTGAGGACGAGGCCCGGCGTCTTCAGCGCGTCTTCGAGCGACATGTTCACCTCGCGGAAGCCGGCCTTCTGAATCGTGTTCTTCAGCTGGTTGGCGTGGCCGTAGATGCGCACTCCAGTCGTGGCGAGACTGGCCCGGTTGACGGCCTTGGCGCAGTTGCCCGTGCCCGGCATCGTCTTCTCGACGGCGTTGATGTTGCCGACGAGATCCTTCGACGAGCGGGCGTTGGTGGTGGTGCGGCCGTTGAGGCCCAGCGAGCGCTGGTAGTCACGCAGCGCCTTCTCGGTGCGCTTGCCGAAGACGCCGTCGATCTTGCCGGGGTTGAAGCCCGCGTTCTTCATCGTCTGCTGAAGCTCACGAACGCGATCGCCCTTCGCGCCGCGCGAGAGATCGTAGCCGGGCAT
>JAEUJR010000817.1 GCA_016793585.1 Archangium sp. | reverse complement strand
CTGCAGACGAACGCGCTCTCGTTCGACGAACTGCAGTCACTCAAGCGCTTCGCAAAGACGTGGGACCTGGTCGCCAACAGCGGCAACTTCGTCGAGACGACTCCCCTGCTCCTCTCGACGGGCACGACGCCGTTCGAGGCGTTCTCACGCTTCACCGCATGGCTGTTCGAGCGCGAGGGCAAGACCTCGGGCCTGTCGCTGCTCAGGCTCGCAGAGCTGCTCGTCACCTTCCTCGACGGGCATGGGCATGACGCGCGTCAGACCGTGCTGCGCGACTACCAGCGTGGCGGCCGTCACGAGGTTCCCGGCTTCCTGAGCAGCGACCGCCCACACAAACAGGCCCGCTTCGGCCTGCGCCAGGCCCGGCACCGCAGCTGACACAACCACGTGCGTCGGCCGCGGGGGCCTGCTACACCTCGTTCGTCACCTCGATAGGCCCGGTCAGTCGAACGGTCCCGATGTGATTCAGGGTCGCATCGATAGGTGGCCTCACGGCGACGTGCTCCACCCGGTGGTCTCGACCCTGCCCCACCACGACGCAGGACACGCTCTGGCGGCACTCGCCCGAGCGCGCAAACGCCTCATGAGCGAAGAACACGACGAGCTGCCGAACGACCCGACGGATCCCACGCCGCCGACCCCTCCCGCCAACGATGGCGGCGGTGGCAACGATGGTGGTGGTGACGACGACGGAGGCGATGACGGCCCCGATGATGGTCCCGACGAGGGTGGAGCCGAAGGCGCTCCCCAGGCCGCAGGTCAGCCGGGTCAACCAGGACAGCCGGGCCAACCCGGGCAACCCGGCCAGGGCAAGCGCCGCCGCCGTCGTCGCCGTCGCAAGGGCAACCCGGTCTTCTTCACCGAAGACGGTCAGGCCTTCCGCAAGGTGATTCAGCCTGACGGTCAGGTGGTGAACATCTTCCTCACCGCGCAGGAGCTCGAGCAGTACAAGCAGCGCGTCGCCCAACAGCAGGCCACCCAGCAGCAGCAGACGCAGATGCGCGTCGCGCAGCAGTCGGGTCAGCCGGTGCAGGTGCCCACGCAGATCGTCGAAGGCGTGCTCGACACCGAGGTCAAGGGGCAGAACGCGATGCTGCGTTCACTCAAGCGCAACCTGCTGCCCGGCCCTGACGACGCCGAGATTCCCAAGAACCTCGTGCAGAAGCTGAGGCTGCGCGCCGGCCAGTACCTGACGGCGAAGGCGCAGATGAAGGGGCTCAAGGGCACCATCGTCAGCGTCGAGACCGTCGACGGCGTGCCGATGGACAAGGCCACGCGCGCTCCGCACTTCAACGATCTGACCTCGGTCGACCCCGTCGAGCGGCTCAAGCTCGAGCATCAGCACAACGAGATGCTGACCCGCGTGCTCGATCTGATCGCGCCGCTCGGCAAGGGCCAGCGCGCGTTGATCACCGCGCCTCCCAAGACCGGCAAGACGATCATGCTGCAGAAGATCGCGCAGGCGATTCTGCAGAACCACCCCGAGTGTCACGTGATGGTGCTGCTCATCGACGAGCGACCCGAAGAAGTCACCGACATGCGGCGCAACATCAAGGCCGAGGTGCTCGCGTCGTCGAGCGATCAGTCGCCGGCGAACCACCTCAAGGTGGCCGAGCTCGCCATGGAGCGCGCGCGCCGCCTCGTCGAGAACGGCAAAGACGTGGTGGTGCTGCTCGACTCGATCACCCGCCTCGCGCGCGCGTTCAACAAAGAGGTCGACTCGTCGGGCCGCACGATGTCGGGCGGCGTCGACTCCCGCGCCCTCGAGCGCCCCAAGCGCATGTTCGGCGCCGCACGCGCGACCGAAGAAGGCGGCACGCTCACCATCATCGGCACCGCGCTCATCGACACCGGCAGCCGAATGGATGAGGTGATCTTCGAGGAGTTCAAAGGCACCGGAAACAGCGAGATCGTGCTCGACCGCCTGCTGGCCGAGAAGCGCATCTGGCCGGCCATCAACATTCCCCAGTCGGGTACGCGCAAGGAAGAGAAGCTGTTCGCCTTCAAGGAGTACGAGAAGGTGAAGAAGCTGCGGCAGATGCTCTTCTCTGTGAAGCCCGTCGAGGCGATGGAAGCGCTCATCAAGCGGCTCTCGCGCTACACCTACAACGACGAGTTCCTCGAAGAGCTGTAGCCCGAAAAACCGGTCGCCGTGACGAGGAGCGGGCCCTAAGCTCACTCCTCGTCGATGAGCCTCGGATCTGGCCGTTGTCACTACCACCCTGATCGCGCCGGCCTCGGCATCTGTGTCGAGTGCCGCAACGTGATCTGCGTCGAGTGCACGACCCAGTTCGAGGGCATCAACCGCTGCGCGACGTGTCTGGGCAAACGCCTGGCGAAGGCGCGGCAGCTCATCGCCCGCAACGACTGGTCGATCGGCAACGTGCTGCTCGCGGCGATGTGTGTCGTCGTCGTCTTCGGCGGCCTCTACGGGCTCGCGGCCCTGCTGGCGAGATGACCGATGGCCGTCGACGCCCTTCAGCTCAGACCCCGCTCGACCCTCGCGCTCTATGACTCGGCGCTGCGTGCGGCTGCGGGCTCATCGGGCATCTGGGTGCTGACGCTCCCCGCTTCGGCCGCCCTCATCTTCACCTTCTTCTCCGCCGCCGAGGCCGTGTCACGGCACCGCCCGCTCTTCTGGCCCATCGTCGGGCTGACCGCGGCCTGGGTCTTTCGCAGCCTCACGCAGGGCGCCGCCAGCCACTTCCTCGAGCAGCAGATTCTCTCGCAGACTGAACCGACCGCGCGTGCGAGCTTCATCGCGGCGCTGAAGCGCGCACCGGGGCTCGTCGTCGCGGCCACCATTCAGCTCGTCGTCGACACGCTGCTCGCGACGCTCACGCTCGGCATCGGGTTCTTCTTCGTCGGCGCGCACCAGGCGATCTTCGCGGCGGCGATGCGTGGTGAAGGCAGCGCGCTCGGGCTCTACGGCACGGCGTCGAAGCTGCTCGGCGCGGCCCGCCACACCGCGCCTTTTCTGCGCTTCTGCAACGTCGTGCAGCTGATCTTCGTCGTGAACCTGCACATGGGCACGGCGTTCCTGATGGTGATCGGTCAGCAGCTGTTCGCGCTCGATCTGAACTTCGTCGCGCGCTTCACCTCGCTCGACAACGGCGTGTGGGTCGCGACCCTGTTCGTCGTCGCCTTCACGATGCTCGAGCCGGTGCGCGTCGCCGCCGGGGTGCTGTTGCTCATCGACGGCCGCGTTCGCCAGGAGGGCCTCGATCTCGTCGCGCAGGTCGAACAGCTGCCCCGTCGCAAGAAGCCGAAGGCGCCCGTCGTCGCCGCGCTGAGCGTGGCGTTGCTCGCCCTGCCCGCTTTCGCCCAGACGTCGGTCGAGCCGAGCGGCGTTCGCCAGCGCGTCGAACGCCTGATGGACGAGTGCGAGATGTCGTCACGCGTCTCGAAGGAGCAGCTCGAGAGCCTCGACGGCGTTCAGGAGCGTGATCACTCCGCCCTCTCTCGCTTCGTCAGCCGCGTCGAGCGCCGCGCCTACGACGACCAGGACTGCGACGCCGCCGAAGACGATCTGCGCGAAGGCCTGAAAGAGCTCAAAGCCGCCCGAGCCCTCGAGAGCGCCACCGCCGCGCAGAAGGCCCGCGACGACGCCCAGCAGATCCTCTCTCGCCCCGAGTTCCAGACCGTCGAGAAGAAGAAGCCCGACGAGGTGAAACCCGAAGAGAAAGACGAGCCCCCCAGCGAGTTCTGGAAGTGGGTTCAGAAGATGCTCAAGCGCTTCTTCGAGTGGCTGCTCGAGCGTGACGGCAAAGAGACCGTTCGCACGCCCGCGTTCGGCGGTGAGATGGCGGGCGCGAACCTCGTGATGATCGTGATCGTCGTGGCGCTGGTGGGCCTGCTCGTCTTCCTGCTGCTCCAGTTCCGCAACAAGAGCCAGGAGGTCGAGGCCGAAGGTGAACAGTCGGCGTTCGGAGAAGAGGCGCTCTCGAACGACCCGATGAGCGCGTTGTCGAAGCGGCCAGAGACGTGGGCCGGGCTCGCCGACGAGCTCGCAGCGAAGGGCGAGTTCCGCGAGGCGATTCGTCATCTGTACCTCGCGCTGCTCTCACACCTGCATCGCGCGGGCGTCATCGACTACGACCCGACGCGCTCGAACTGGGACTACCTGTTCGGCTTCAAGGGTCATGGGCAGTCGAAGTCGGCCTTCCGCGAGCTGACCCGCCGCTTCGACTTCGCCTGGTACGGCAACGTCGACGTGACCGAAGGCGCGTACCAGACGTTCCGCACCATCGTGCAGCCCCTGCTCACGACGGCCGAGGCGCCCACGAATGCGTGACCGTTTCCCGCTGCTCTTCATCTCGGGGCTCGTGGTGCTCGGCGCCTTCGGCTCGTTCGTGATGTCGGGCGCGAAGCGTGGGTCGTTCGCCGATCGGCTCTCGACGTATCGCTCCGAGCCGACGGGAGCGCGCGCTCTCTATCTGTTGCTCAACGAAGCCGGGCTTCCGGCCGAGCGCTGGCAGCAGGACTTCGAGGTGATCGATCGCGGCACCACGCTGGTGCTCCTCGGCACCTCGTTCCGCGACGAGAGCGACAAGAAGAGCAAGAACCCCGGCTCGGCCGACGCCGGCTTCTCGTGGGACGACGGCGAAGAGCTGACCGACGAAGAGCGAGAAGAGTTCAAGGAGCGCGGCATGAACGCGTTCCGCAGCCCCTCCGTCACCTCCGACGAGTCGAAGAAGCTGCTCGAGCACATTCGCAACGGTGGCACCGTCATCTACGCCCCGTGGGACAAGGACGAGAACGATCTGCTCACCGCGGTCGACGTGTACCTGGAGCGCGCCGAGAACCGGAAGGAGATCTCCACGCTCGTGCCCGCCCAGCCGTCACGCTTCACCGTGGGCGTCGAGCGGCTCGAGGCGCGGGTGCGCGTGTGGCTCGATCTGCCGCCCGGCGCCGTCGCCCTGCTCGTCGACGAAGGCGCCGAGAAGACCGTCGTGGGCCTCGTGCCGTACGGCCAGGGCCGGCTCATCGTCATCGGAGCGCCGGAGCTCGCGATGAACCAGGCGCTCACGCGCGCAGACAATGCGCTCTTCTGGCGCGCCATGGGCAAGGCGCTCGCGAACGGGCCCATCGCCTTCGACGAGTTCCACCACGGCTTCACGGGTGATCGATCGATCGCCGAGTTCGCCGCGCGCTACGGCCTTCAGTTCGCGGCCGCCCAACTGCTCCTCGGCGTGATGCTGTGGGCCGCGTCGCTCAAGCGGTTCGGTCGCCCCAAGCCGCCGCCCGACGCCGTGCGCATCGGCGCCACCGACGCGCTCTTCGCCACCAGCCGCCTCTACCGTGAGGGCAAACACTTCGCGCACGCGGCCGCGTCGATCGCGAAAGAGCTCTCGGCCGAGTACGCCCGCAAGGCTGGGCTGCCTGCGCGCTCCGAGCCGTCGGAGATCTCTGCCGCCCTCGACCTGCGCGGCCGCAAAGATCTCGCCACCGCGCTCCTCGACGTCACCCGCGCCGCGAACGCTGCCGACAGTGACGCCAGCGTCGAGACCGTCGCCCGGCTCGCCGCCCTCGCCCGTATGAAGCTCGACGACTCACCGAAGAAAGGCCGCACCGCATGACCCCGACTGGTGGTCCCATCGCTCCCCCGCCCGCTGCACCGCCGACGCCCGGCTCGCAGGCCGTGAACATCGCGCACCACGTTCGTGAGGCCGCGCTCGCCGAGGTTCGCAAGGCCGTCGTCGGCCAGGACGAAGCCCTCGAGCTCATGCTCTGCGGCCTCATCACGGGCGGCCACGTGCTGCTCGAGGGCGTGCCTGGCGTGGCGAAGACGTTGATGGCGCGCGCCTTGGCCCGCAGCGTGTCGGCCGAGTTCAAGCGCATTCAGTTCACGCCCGATCTCATGCCTGCCGACATTCTCGGCACGAGCGTCTTCGATCTGAAGTCGCAGTCGTTCGTGCTCGTGAAGGGGCCGATCTTCACCGACCTGCTGTTGGCCGATGAGATCAACCGGGCTCCGGCGAAGACGCAGTCGGCGCTGCTCGAGGCCATGCAGGAGCGCAGCATTTCGCTCGAAGGCCGCCACACGACGCTCTCACCGATCTTCACCGTGTTCGCGACGCAGAACCCCGTCGAGTCCGAAGGCACGTACCCGCTGCCCGAGGCCCAGCTCGATCGGTTCTTGTTCAAGATCGACGTCGGCTACCCGAGCGACCAGGAGGAGGAGGCCATTCTGCAGTCGGTGCACAAGGGCTTCGACTCTGGCGATCTGCAGCGCGCCGGGGTGCAGCCGGCGATCACGCAGGAGCACCTCATGGCCACGCGGGAGTCGATGAAGCAGGTCGGCATCGAGCCGCCGGTGCTGTCGTACGTGCGCAAGCTGGTCGGCGCGACGCGGTCGTCTTCCCGCATTCGTCTCGGCGCCGGTCCGCGCGCCAGCGTGCATCTGTTGCTCGCGTCGAAGGCGCTCGCAGCGCTCCGTGGGCGCTCCTTCGTGACGCCCGACGACGTGCGCAACCTCGCCGGGCCCGTGCTCAAGCACCGCCTGCTCCTCTCGCCTGACGCCGAGCTCGATGGCGCGACGCCGGCCGAGGTGCTGCGCGAGGTCGTCAACTCCGTCGAAGTGCCGAGGTAACGCGTTGGTCCCTTCCGCACGACTCTGGGCGACGGTCTGCCTGCTCGCGATTCCCACGATCGCGGCGGGCTTCATCGAGGGCATCTGGCCCCTCGTGCTGTTGCTCGACGTGTCGCTGCTCGCGCTCACGGGTATGGACTGGCTCGTCGCCCGCAGGGCCGTCGTGAAGGTCTCGCGCGAGCTGCCGCATCGGTTCCAGGTCGGCGTCGAGAACAAGGTGCACCTCGACGTGATCAACCCCGGTGGCACCACGCTGCGCCTCCAGCTGAAGGACGACAGCCCCGAGGTCTTCGCCGCCACGCCGGAACAGCTCGCGTTCACCTTGTCCGGCAAGAGCCGCGTTCGTCTGCCGTACGTCTGCACGCCACGGAGTCGTGGCCGCTTCGAGTTCGCCGATCTCA
>JAEUJR010000800.1 GCA_016793585.1 Archangium sp. | reverse complement strand
GACCCGCACGCCCGCATCGCGGTCGAGACCCTGGTCAAGACGGGCCTCGCCATCGTCGCCGGCGAAGTCACCACCAACGCGTGGATCGACATTCCCAAGATCGTGCGCAACACCATCACGCGCATTGGCTACACCGACTCGTCGATGGGCTACGACGGCCACACGTGCGGCGTCATGGTCGCCATCGAAGGCCAGTCGCAGGACATCGCCCGCGGCGTCGATGAAGGCGCGAAGAAGGAGCAGGGCGCCGGCGACCAGGGAATGATGTTCGGCTACGCGTGCAACGAGACGCCCGAGCTCATGCCGGCGCCGATTCACTACGCGCACGCGCTCACCAAGAAGCTCGCCGACGTTCGCCGCAAGAAGCACGACTGGATTCGCCCCGACGGCAAGTCGCAGGTGTCGATCGAGTACAAGAACGGCAAGCCGGTGCGCATCGACGCCGTCGTTCTCTCGACCCAGCACGCGGAAGAAGTGACGAACAAGAAGATCAAGGACGTCATCATGGAGGAGGTCATCAAGGCCGCTCTCCCCGCGAAGCTGATGGACAAGAAGACCAAGTTCTTCATCAACCCCACCGGCCGCTTCGTCATCGGCGGCCCCATGGGTGACTCGGGCGTCACGGGCCGCAAGATCATCGTCGACACCTACGGCGGCATGGGCCGTCACGGCGGCGGCGCGTTCTCGGGCAAGGACCCCTCGAAGGTCGACCGCTCGGCCGCGTACATGGGCCGCTACATCGCGAAGAACGTCGTCGCGGCCGGCCTGGCTGACCGCTGCGAGGTGCAGGTCTCGTACGCCATCGGCGTCGCCGAGCCCGTCAGCGTGCTCGTCGAGACGTTCGGCACGGCGAAGGCCGACGAAGACGCGATCGGCCGCGCGGTTCGCGAGGTCTTCGGCCTCAAGCCCCGCCAGATCATCGAGCACCTCGACCTGCTCAAGCCCATCTACCAGCGCACGGCGGCGTACGGTCACTTCGGCCGCTCCGAGTTCAGCTGGGAGAAGACGGACAAGAAGGACGCGCTCCGCGACGCCGTCGGCAACTCGAAGATCAAGGCCGCCTGAGTCTGAAGACGATTGAAGGTCGCGCAGCCCTTCTCCGGTGGATCGGAGAGGGGCTGTTTGCTTGAAGGGCTCCCGACGACACAAAAGGACGAACCGATGGCCCGGTCTCAACCGAAGTCGAAGCAGGGTGCCTCTTCACTCGCCGCGCTCGCGGCGCGCCTCGATACGCGCAAACGCGACCTGCCCGCTGACGCCACGCTGACGCGTTCGTTGCTGCGGTCGAACGACAAGCCAGCGGCCGCGAAGCCGGTCGAGTCGTCGAAGGTGGCCGAGAAGCTCGCCACCAAGCCGGTCGAGAAGCCTGCTGCGAAGGTGGCGGTCGTCGAGAAGCTCGCGACGAAGCCGGCCGAGAAGCCTGCTGCGAAGGTGGCGGTCGTCGAGAAGCTCGCGGCGAAGCCGGCCGAGAAGCCTGCTGCGAAGGTGGCGGTCGTCGAGAGGCTCTCTGCGAAGCCGGTGGAGCGCCCTGCTCCGACGAGCCGCCCAGCCACACCCTCGCGCGTCGACGTGCGGCCGGTGACGACTTCGCGGCCCGAGCAGGTGCTGGGGCGTGCGGCGGCGTTGAGCTCACTGCACCGGGCGCCTGCGGCTCCTGCGGCGCGTACCCCGACGGTGACGAAGGCTCCCGCGGCCGATTCGCGTCGCCGTTACCCACGCGCGAGCATTCAGGTCGGAGCGCGCCTCTCGCTCGCCGATGACCCCTCCCGCGTCTTCGAAGCGACGCTGCCGACGGTGAACATCAGCGTGGGCGGCCTGTTCCTCGAGTCGAGCTTCTTCCTCAAGATGGGCACGAAGCTGCTCGTCGAGCTGAAGCTGCCGCCGAAGGGGCGCATCGTTCACGTGAAGGCCGAGGTGGTGCGCGTCGACTCGAACATCGACGGGCAGTCGGGCTTCGCGCTGCGCTTCACCGAGTACCTCGATGGCAGTGAAGTCGTCCTCGCGACGCACTTCCTCTCGCCGGTGCTCAAGGAGTTTCTCACCGCGTACGCGAAGCAGCACCGCTTCGAGGCGAACGCCGAGTACATCGCACACACCGCCGACGTGCTGGCCGCGTGGGAGCTCAAGAAGGCCGAGCTCGGCGGTGACGTGTGGAGTCTGACCTCGTTGTCATGAGCTACCTCGAAGCAGTCGTGTTGGGCCTGGTGCAGGGCGTGACGGAGTTCTTGCCCATCTCGTCGACGGCGCACCTGCGCATCGTGCCGGCGCTGCTGGGCTGGAACGACCCCGGCGCGGCGTACTCCGCGGTCATTCAGCTCGGCACGGTCGGCGCGGTGCTCGTGTACTTCGCGAAAGACCTCGTGCACCTCACGAAGGCCTTCCTCAAGGGGCTCGTCGAGAAGAAGCCGTTTGGCACGCTCGATTCACGGCTCGCGTGGTTCGTCGGCCTGGGCACGATTCCCATCGGGGTGTGCGGGCTGGCGTTCAAGAAGACCATCGAGACGTCGCTGCGAAGTCTGTACGTCATCTCGGCGTCGCTCATCGTGCTCGCCCTCGTGCTGCTCGTCGTGGAGCGGATCGCCGCCCACAAGCGCACGCTGGACGAGATGACGCTCAAGGACGGCATCGTCGTCGGGCTCTGGCAGGCGGTGGCGCTGATTCCCGGCAGCTCGCGGTCGGGCACGACCATCACCGGAGCCCTCTCGCTCGGCTTCACGCGCGCCGATGCGGCCCGCTATTCGTTCCTGCTCTCGATTCCCGCGACGACGTTGGCGGGCGTGTTCGAGCTCAAGCATCTGCTGCAGGCGACCGATGGGCCTGGCCTCGACGTGATGATCATCGGCACGGTGGTGTCGTTCGTGTCAGGCCTCGCGGCCATCTGGGGGCTGCTCCAATTCCTGAAGAACCGGTCGATGCTCGTGTTCGTCGCCTACCGCGTGGTGATGGGGCTCGCGCTGCTCGGGCTGTTGTCGTCGGGCCGGCTCGAGGCCTCACCGATGAAGGCTCCAGTCGCGGCTGCTGCTGACGCCGCCGGTCCCTGAGCGCAACTTCCACCGACGGCCCGGGTTGAACGCTCCGTCGGGCGATGACGCCCATTTTCACGGAGCGAACCATGCAGAAGACCTGGTGGATGTTGCTGACGATGTCGCTGGCGGTGGTCGGGTGTGGGCGCGGCGTCGAAGCAGACTCGGCGGAAGATGCTGACGAATCGGCGGTCGTCTCGTCGGCGGAGTCTGCCCTGACGGCCGAGCTCTCCGATGAGGTCGCGCAGCCCATGAGCGCCACGCCCGAGGCGATGGCCATGAACGCCGTCACCCGCATCGGCAGTCGCATGAAGCCCGCGGGCTGCGCCACCGCCACGCAGACGGGCGCGACCGTCGTCTACACGCTCACCAACTGCACGGGCCCGTACGGCCTCGTGAAGGTCACCGGCACGCTCACGGCGGTCTACTCGCGCGCGGCGGGCGGCGGCGTGAACGTCGTCATCACCGGCACCGGCGTCAAAGCCAACAACGCCACCATGGACATCAACAGCACCGTCGTCGCGACGCAGGCCAATGGCGTGAAGAAGGCCCAGGTCACCATCAACGGCGCCGGTACGGGCCCGCGTGGCAACTCCATCAACCGCAACGGCGCGTACACCATCACCTTCGACACCACGACCGAGTGCATCACCATCGACGGCACCTGGCAGACCGGTACCGCCCGCCTCGGCGCCAGCACCGTCGTCGCCGGCTACAAGCGCTGCAAGGGCGAGTGCCCCGCGGCGGGTGGCTCCATCGTGCACACCTCGGCGAAGAACGAGGTCGTCACCCTCGCCTACGACGGCACCGCGACGGCGAAGTACACCAGCAGCGGTGGCCGCACGGGCTCGGTGCCCCTGCAGTGCGGCAACTGACGAGCCGCAGCGACTCCTGTCACGCCGACGCCGGGTTCCTTCACGGGAGCCCGGCGTTCTTGTCTGTTTTGGCTGACACGCCCGGTGGTTGCGCCGGTGCTCGGTCGCAGCAAAGAAGGGCGCCATGCGTCGCCTCCTTCTCGTCCTCGCGGTCGCCACCTCGTGCACGCCGCCGGCTCCGAAGCCCGTGCCCATCGAGCGCTTCGGCTTCACGCCGCGCTGGGCCTACCAACCGTGGATCTCGAAGGACATCAGCACTGGCGCCGACACCTTCGACTTCGTGGGTGGCTTCGAGCAGCGCGACATTCCCGTGGGGGTGGTCGTGCTCGATAGCCCCTGGGAGACCAACTACAACACCTTCATCCCCAACGACTCCCGCTACCCGAACTTCGAAGACATGGTGGCGAACCTGCACGGCCGCAACGTGCGCACGGTGTTGTGGATCACGCAGATGCTCAAC
>JAEUJR010000757.1 GCA_016793585.1 Archangium sp. | reverse complement strand
CTTCTCGACCTCTTCTTCGATCGAGCTGCTGACGGCGGAGTTGCCGAGGTTGGCGTTGATCTTCACCAGGAAGTTGCGGCCGATGATCATCGGCTCGCACTCGGGGTGGTTGATGTTCGCGGGAATGATCGCGCGGCCGCGCGCGACCTCGTCACGCACGAACTCGGCGGTGAACTCCTTTGGAATCGACGCACCGAACGACTCACCCGGGTGCTGAACGCGCGTCGAGGCGAGCTTCTGGTTCTCGCGCAGGGCGATGAACTCCATCTCGGGCGTGATCTCGCCGCGCCGCGCGGCGTGCAACTGGCTCACGTTCTTGCCGGCCTTCGCGCGCAGCGGCTTGCGATCGAGCTCGAAGCGCAGCGCCGCCAGACGTGGATCGGCCAGGCGCGCGCGCGCGAACTCCGAGGACGACCCCTCGAGCTGCTCGACATCGGAGCGCTTCGAGACCCAATCACGCACCACCGGCACGCCGCGGCGCAGATCGATCGCCAGCGAGGGGTCGGTGAACGGGCCCGACGTGTCGTAGAGGCGAACGGGGGCGTTCTCGGTGATCTTCCCGTTCGCGTGGCGGGTCGGCGCCTGCGTCACCTCACGCATCGGCACCTTGAGCTCGGGGAACCGCGTGCCCGAGACGTAGACCTTCTTCGACTTCGGGAAGGGCTCGCGGGTGATGCCAGCGAGCGCGGACGAGTCGACGGACAGCTTGGTGTGGTTGGCCATGAGGCACTCCCTCCGCCGGTGTGAACCGGGTCAGGTTCGGCGGGTCGACCGCAGGCACGGTCCTCTCAGCCGCTGGCCCACGCTGGGAGGCGGCTCCCCGGTACGCGCCGCGACCTAGCACGGACCGACCGTCAGGGGTCGATGAGGACGGTGATCTTCGACTCCTGCAGAAGACTCCGAGTGCCGCACGAGGCCGCGGCGCACGAGCTCGCGCTCACCTCGGTGTTCTCGAGCAGCGAGACGACGACGGGTCGCGAATCAATGGGGGTGATGTCGAGGTAGCCCTGCGCCCGAACCAGCTTCGGCTCTGCGCTGCCCTGACGAACCGAGACGCTCATGGTGTGCGTCGGCGGGTCGAGGGTGACGCGGAAGGTGCCGCTGGCGCGCTCCGGCGCGATCAGCCGACGTGGCGGCGGCACGGCAGGCCACGAGGCGCGAATGCAGCGGGCACCCTCGCAGACCGAGACCTCGAGGGGCCTGGTCGTGTCTTCCACATACGCCACCTTCGGCTGCCGACAGTTGCAGACCCGCATCGTGGCGCCGGGCTTCGAGGGCCACAACGTCACCAGCGAAGCCCCAGCGGGAGCATCGTGGCACTCGCCGCCGCCCATCTCGGTGATGGTCGCCGCCTGGCCGTTGACGGTGGCAGTGGCCCCCGGCTGGAGCGAGCTGCACGGGTCGGTCGTCGGGAGCCCGACGGCGATTCCGTCATCGAGCGCGGAGACACTGATGAAGGCCTGGTCGAGCGGGGTGCATGCCGCGGTGACGACGAAGAGCGGAACGAGGAGTCGGAACATGAAGACGGAGTGAGCAGATTTCGGGCCACAGCGCTCACGTGTGGGAACGCGGCGGCGGGTGTGCAAGCCGCTGCACACCCGTGGTGCAGGCTGCACGGGCGTTCGTTGGAGAGGGCTACTTCTTGAGGCGCGTCTCGCTGCCGCCGTCGGGAAGCAGCAGGTGCTCTTCACGCGGCACGGGCATGCGGTTGATGGTCGGCGGTGGACGAGGCGACACCTGGTTGAGGATCACGGGCCTCGGCGCGGCCTCGGGCTCGACGGTGCCTGCGTCGAGCGGCTTCTTGTCGTACGCTGGGTTCGGGCGATTGACGATCACGTCGCTCGGCTTCTTGTCGGGCGACGGGGGCGGGTTCGCGAACACGGTGCTGCCAAGGAGTGCGACCGACGCGATGCGGGCTGCGCGCTGCTTTCGTTTGGCCATTCGCGCAGCGTAGCAGCAGGCCGTCACTTGCCGCCGCGTTCGAGCCCGCCGTCTGGGAGAATTCGGGTGCCGTCTTCGGGAGCGCGCATGACGTTGACGATCACCGGCGACGCCGTCGGGAGCTCGACCTCGTTCTCGGGTGTGCCCGCGTCGACCGGCTTCTTCGGCCCCGGACGGTTCATCACGGGTTTCTTCGCTCCAACCGGCGGAGGTGGGTTCGCGAACACGGTGGTGCTCAAGAGAGCGACTGTCACGAGGCGGGCGGCGCGCTGCTTTCGTTTAGCCATTCGCGCAGCGTAGTCGGAGTCAGGGCTCGGCCGGGGAGTGCTCGACGAGCCTCCAGCGTTTGCTCTCAGCGTCTTGTCGGGCAACTCCTTCTTCTTCGAGAACGGCAAGCAGCGTTCTCGGCACATGGCCTTCATGGCCGACGTGGCCTGAGTAG
>JAEUJR010000747.1 GCA_016793585.1 Archangium sp. | reverse complement strand
TCATGGCGTGCTCGTGAAGGTCGCCTCGAGGGCGATGGTGGGAACGTGGCGGTAGTCGCGCACGAGGGTGACGTGGTGGGCGCCGAACTCGAGCGTGACGAAGTACGCGGGCCGCGGGCTGGTGGAGGGGCGATACATGGCGATGACGGGCCGGCCTTCGACGAAGCCGGCTTGCGCGCGCAGGTCTTCTTTCGGGGCCGCGTCGGCGTAGCGGGTGAAGTACTCGGCGGCGCTGCGGCCCTTGCGCTGGTGTCGCGAGACCAGGTCGAGCCGCGTCTCTTCGCCGAACAAGGCGCGCAGGCCGTCCCAGTTTCGCTCGTTGAAGAGGTGCGCATACGTTCGCAGCCGGTCGAGGTCGACGTGCGCTCCCGCCTGACTCGCCGCCGTCGTCGCCACCTTCGCCCGGGCACGCACGAGCGCAGCCTTCACGGCCAGCACGCTCACGCCCATGTTCTCGGCGGTCTGCTCGAGCGACAGACCGAGCACGTCTTTGAAGGCGAGCGCGCTGCGCTGCAGCGGAGGCAACGAGGCGAACACCTGGAGCGCGGCTTCCACGCGCGCGCCGTCTGGCTCCACCGGGTCGGTCATGGGCACCTCGAGCAGGTCGACGTCGGAGGCGTGAACTCCAGCGCGTCGAAGGAAATCGAGCGCGGTGTTGTGCGCGATGCGGAAGAGCCACGGGCGGAGCGGCGGCGCCGACTCCATCTCGGCGAGCGCGTAGAAGGCCTTGGCGAGCGTGTCCTGCACGACGTCTTCGCCGTCGAACAGCGAGCCCGTCATGCGCGTGCAATAGCGGTGCAGCTCGGGGCGCACCTCGGCCACCAGCTCCATGAAGCGCAGCCGCGCCTCGGCCATGTCGTGAACGAGGTCGCTCATGGCAAGGCTCGCAGGCCGGTGCCTTTGACTCCGACTGACGACGCCTCTCCCTCGAGCGCCTTCACGATGGCCGAGGCCACCATGTCGACGTCGAGCTGCACCTCGTAGCGCTGTTGCATGAAGGCCTCCGCAGTCATTCCTGCCATCGCACCGTAGGCGGTCGCGGCGGTGATGCCGATGGTGGTGCCGGTGACGAGCTGTTCGGGCACGACGGTCGAGAAGCGCACGCCCAGGTCGCGCTCGGTTGAGACGCGCTGGGCGTAGTCGGCGAGCCACCACTGCATTCGTTTGGCGCCCGCGTAGCCGCCCGAGAACGGAGAGCCGTTGAGCGCTGCGCCACTCGAGACGACCACGACCGCCGAGCCGCGGGGCATCGAGAGCGCCTGCTTGAGGAAGTGAAACGTCGCCTGCAGGTCGACGTTCCACGCCTCGGAGAAACTGGCCCAGTCGAGCTCGTCGAAGCGGCCCATGGTGGGCGTGACACCGGCCGAGAGCACGAGCAAATCGGGCTTCACCTCGCGCATCACCTTCGCGGCGACCTCGGCAGACGTCACGTCACCCCGAATGGTGTCGGCGCTCGCGTCTCTGCGCGAGACGACCGTCACCTGCGCTCCCTTCGCCACGAGCGCCTTCACCGTTGCTTTGCCGATGCCCGAAGTGCCGCCCGTGACGACGGCCCGTTTGCCTCGAAGTGAGTTCATGAGGCGAGAACGATTCGGCCCCGGCGAAAAGATGCGGTGCCTCGTCGATTTTCGGTTCGGCCGAGTGACGAAGTCGGCGGGGCTCGGCCACTCAGGGCATGCACTCCCAGTTTTTCGGGGCCGCCGCCGGCTGTTGCGGCAGGCCTCTCCCGCGGATTCTCCGCGGCTGCACCTGTGTGTCCGCGCTCACGCCGGCAGCCCTGCGGCGCCCATGAAGTTCAGCCAGAAGACGGTCGCGACGGTAGCGGTGGCGCTGCTGGTCGGCGCCGCGTGGGTGGCGGTCATCGCCCGTCTGTCGAACCCCTCGCTGCTGTTCCGTGGGTACAACTCCGACGACGCGATGCCGGTGTTGATGTCGAACGACGACACCTTTCACCTGGAGTCGCTCTACTACTGGGCGCAAGACCGCTTCTCGGGAACCCCGTTCTTCGTCCTCTCGCTCGTCCACAAAGCGACGGGCTTCTTCTGGACGCCGAGTGGTCTGGCCATCGTGCAGGCGCTGTGGTGCGGGTCGTCAGCGCTCGTCATCTGGCGGTGGTCGGGCCGGGTCAGCATGGCGCTCGCGTGGGCCACGATGATGCTCGTGGGCGGTGTGTGGACCGACCTGCTCTTCGAGCTCGCGCAGCCCTACGCGTGGCAGCTGACGTGGCTGTGTCTTTCGGCCTGGGTGATGAGCTGCCGGCTCGAGGAGACAGGCTTCGGTGGCTGGAAGGGGGGAGTGCTCTTCTTTCTGCTGACGTGGCAGGCGCAGGCCGCGAACGCGATGAGCGGCACCTGGCTGGGCGTCCTGGCGGTGGTCGAGTTGGCGCTCGCTCGGGGTCGACGGCTGCGCGTCATCGCCACGGTGGTGCTGCCCATCGCGCTGGCCATCTTCGGAGAGTGGCTGCTGCGGCGGCTGTACTGGCTTCGGTACTGGCGCGAGCACCGGGTGAACGTCGCCAGCCCGCTCGGCATCAATCTCGAGGGCGCGTTCGATTCGTACACGGTGATGCGCTCGTGGTTCGATTGGTGGCACCTCGGAGCACTGGTCGCGTGCCTGCTGCTCGCGGTCGCGGCGCTGCGGTGGAGGACGATTCCCCGCTGGCTGGTCTACCCGGCCGCGTTCTTCGTGATGAACGTGCTCCAGCCCTCGGTGGTGACCCACATTCAGATTTCGGGAACGGCTCAGAAGTACTTCACGCTGGCGGGCGTGCTCGGCCCGTGGGTGGTGGTCGCCGGGCTGGCGCTGGTGCTCGAGTCACGCGGGTGGTGGTGGCCCCTCGTGCCCTCGGTGGCGCTCGTGCCCTTCGGGCCGCTGGTGAAGCCGCTCCCGCCGCCCGACCTGGCGTTCGATGCCGCGCTCCGAACGGCGAACGAGCTCTCTCGAACCGTGACCTCAGGCTTTCTCGCGTCTGGCTATTGGGAGACGTACGCGCTCGCCAGCCTCACTCCGAACGTCAAGCCGGTCTCGAGACACCGTCAGAGCCAGCGCACCCATCACCTCTTCGAAGAGATTTCGAAGACCGACTCGATGTGGCTGGGGCGCCGGGGAACCGATGGGAACCCTGAACGAGACCTCGAGTTCTGGCCGCACGTGCTCGTGGGTCGAACGCTCTTCGTGCCCCACGGGGAGCGCTTCGTCGGCGTCGGCGAGGCCGAGTTCCGCCGTTACCGGCGCGCGAAGGTGTCGTGGTCGAAGCGCAGCCGCGTGTGCCCTGACGAGCCGCTCGTCGTCGATGGCCGGGGCACGCTCGTTCTCTTCGACCCCATCGAGGCGGTCTTCACCGTCGACGAGCCCGAGAGCCCTGCGCCGACGCGTGAGGGCACGGCGTGG
>JAEUJR010000728.1 GCA_016793585.1 Archangium sp. | reverse complement strand
AGCACGCCGCTGTCGGTGACGAACCAGAGCGTGCCCGGGCACACCTGCGCGATTCGCAGCGGCCTCCTCTCGTGCTGGGGGCGCAACGGGTGGGGCCAGCTCGGCAACGGCACGTCGACCGACAGCGTGACGCCCACGCCAGTGCCTCCGTTCGCAGCCGGCACCACGTGGGTGCGCGTCGCCGTCGGCAACTCGAGCTCGTGCGGCATCACCAGCGCCGGCAGGCTCTCGTGCTGGGGGCAGAACCAACAGGGGCAGGTCGGAGACGGCACGCAGGTCATCCGCCTCTCACCGTCGGGGCTCGCGGGCACGGCCAACACCTTCACCGACTGGACGCAGGTCAGCGTGAACCAGCGCGTCGTCGCACGGCGCGGCAACGGCACCCTGTGGCAGTGGGGCTCAGGCGCCACGTCGACGCCAACCCAGGTCGACGCGGCGACCGATTGGGTGGAGGGCTATGCGACGGCCTTCGGCTGGTGCGGGCGCAAGACCAACGGCACGGCGCACTGCAAAGCCAACGCGCAGGCGGCGGCCACCCAGCTCGACACGTTCACCGACGCGGTCAGGTTCAGCGAGAACCCGTCGAACGCGTGCGTCGTTCGCGCCAGCGGCGTGGTCTCGTGTTTCCGGTGGTCCGGCACGGCCTGGACGGCGGCGGGCAGCGTGCCAGGCACCTGGAAGAGCCTCGTGCAGTCGAGCACGTTCAGCTGCGGCGTCGGCCTCGACGACCAGCGCCGCTGCTTCCTGGGCCGCTTCATGGGCAGCTTCGGCGATGGGGTCGACGAGCGCGTGCCGGGTGCCGTGCTGGCACCGTAGCGGCACAAGCGAGACGCAGTCGGGTAGACAGCCGGGGTGTCACTCGTCGCGCTGCTCCTGACTGCTGCGTCATGCCCGTCGAGTGACGAGGTCGCCCGCGTGCTCGAGCGCACGGTTCGCGCTCCCGTGCTGGCGCAACATCGGTGGGTCGTCACGGCAGAGGCCTCGAAGCTCTCGGTGCGCCTCGAGACGAGCGCCGGCGTGCTGGTGAAGGAGCGAGACCTGAAGGCGCCCACCGCCTGTGCCGAACGGGCGCGGCTGGCAGGCGCCGTGCTGGCCACGTGGATGATGGAGCAGCCCGCAGCGGTGGAGCCGCCAGTCGCAGTGCTGCCCGCAGTGGAGCCGACGCGCCCGCTCCCCGTCGTCACCCCGGCTCCCATCGTGCGGCCTGCGGCACCGGTCGTCGTGAGCTCCGTCGACGCCGGCATCGTCGCGGCCGTCGAACCCACGCCGAGCACCACGACGCCCCCACTCGTCAGCGCTCCACCGCAAGACTCGCCCCTCTCGCCATTGACCAGCGGTGGCACGTCGTCGGCAGATGGCGCGGCGACCTCGACGAAGCAGCGCGCAGGTGACGGCTCGACGGGCGAGGCAATGCCGTGGCGATGGAGCCTGTCGGGCGAGCTGCGCGCCCACGCGAGCGGTTCGATGACGGGAGGCCTGGGTGTTCGGCTCGGCGGCGGCACGACGTTCGGCGGCTTCCTCGAGCTCGACGCCGTGCTGCCACGCACGCTCGCCTTCGGCGCGGGCGCCATCACCTGGAACCGCTTCGGCGCCGCGCTGGGAGCCCGCTACCACCCCGACTGGCGACGCGTGCTGCTCGAGCCCGCGGTGTCACTCGAGGTCGCGGCCTTGTGGGCGCGCGCCTCGGGGTTCGTCCGCAACGAGGCGCAAGTCACGCCAGACGTCGCGGCCTGCGCCCACCTGCGGGCCGGCATTCACCTCGAGGCCGTCACCCTCTTCACCGGCGCGAAGGCGTGCTGGTGGCCGATTCAGACGAACGTTCAGATTGGCGGCGTGAGCGGAACGCTGGCCCTGCCCTCCTTCGAGGCGTCAGCGGTGCTCGGGCTCGGCTTCGAGTGGGTGAAAGGGTCCTCCGCGCCCGGGCTCTCTGGGTCCTGAGGAGTCACCCATGACGGGGACCCGCGTCGGAGACCAGCTGGAGAGCGCCGTCGGGCGGCCGACGTTCGACGAGCTGTATCGACAGCACGCCCTGACCGTCGCGCGCTGGGCCGCGCGCCTCGGCAAGCCCTGGCTCGACCCCGAAGACGTCACCCACGACGTCTTCCTCAAGGTGCAGCGCAGCCTTCCCACGCTCGACGCGCTCGCCGACGCCGAGGCCTGGCTGTACGCCATCACCGTCAACGTCGTGCGCACCCGGCGGCGGGTGGAGCGCTTTCGTCGCTGGTTCCAGCGCCCCGAGACCGAAGGCCAGCGCGTACCCGCCACCAGCGCCTCGGCCGTCGAACACCTCGAGCGACGTGACGCCGAGCGGCTGGTGCTCGACGCCATGCAGACGTTGTCGGACCGTGACCGCGAGGTGCTCGTGTTGTTCGAGCTCGAAGGGCGCTCCGGGCAGGAAGTCTCACGACTCATGGGCGCGCCAGTCGACCGCATCTGGGTGTGGCTGTTCCGCGCACGCCAACGCTTCGCGCGCGCCGTCGAAGCACTCGAGAGGAGCTCGCCGTGAACGACCTGCCCGATGACGTGAAGGCACTGCTGAGGCGCGGCGACCCGGCCCACGACGTGACGCCTCGAACCGTGGCGCGCGTGGCGGCCCGGCTCGAAGACGAGGCCGCGGTCTCACGGCCTTCGCTGCGCCCGCTCGCGCTCGGCCTGGCCCTGCTCGCGAGCGCCGCGCTGGGTTCGGCTGGCACGGTGGCGCTGTCACGCGTCGTCCCCGGGCTGCTCGGCCCCGCGCCTGCGCCACTGCCACCGCGTTCACCCGTCGTCGCCGACCCGGTGACCCGCGAAGCGGCGCTGCTCGAACAGGCGCTCGAGGCGCTCAACCAGCACGACACGGCGAAGGCGCTCTCGGTGCTCGACGAGCGCGCGCGTCAGTTCCCCGCCGGCGTGCTCGAGAGCGAAGCACGTGTGCTGCGGGTGCGGGTGCTGCTGGAGCGCGACGACCCGGGTCTCGCCCTCGCAGCGCTCGAGCGTCTGCCCGAAGCCGACCTGACGCCGGCGTTGCGGCTGTCATGGGCCCGCCTGTTGGTGTCGCGCGGCAACTGTGAGCAGGCGGTGGCCGTGACGTCGAAGCTCGAGGCGACTCAGCCAGAAGTGGTGCAGGCCGCGCTCGGGGCCTGCGCGCCGGTGAAAGGTCACACGCCGTGACGGCTCACGGTGAAGCATGACGACACGAACGCTCGGCGTGGTGCTGCTCTTCGCGGTCTGCGGGTGCGAACGGTTGCTGTCGCTGGGAGACGACTCCCGCGCGCAACTGGGCCCCTGTGTCGGTGCGAGCTGTGAAGCCGATGACGCTGGTGCGGTCTGCACTCCGACCATCTGCCAGCTCGCCTGCCGTGATGGCTTCGAGCGAGATGACGCAGGCTGCGAGCGCTGTGCGTGCGCAGTCGTCGACGGAGGAACGGATTCAGACGCCGGAGCCGGTGGTGACGCTGGCTCCGATGCAGGAACCACTTCAGACGCCGGAGTTGGTGGGGACGCCGGCGTCGATGCAGGCACGGTCGACGCCGGTGGTGGTTTCGACGCGGGGTGCGGCGACGTCACCGACTGCCAGCTGGCGTGTCAGCACGGCTTCGCGCGCGACATTCTGGGTTGCGAGGTCTGTAGCTGCGCAGCGCCGCGCTCGGATGCGGGCTGCGGCACCTCGTTCTGCCAGATGCCCTGCGCCTTCGGGTTCAAACGAACGTCGAGCGGGTGTGGGCTGTGTGAATGCTCACCCAGGCCGGGCGCCACCTGCATGCCTCCGCCGTGTTCGCTCTCGTGCCCCGCAGGGTTCAAGCAGGACGCGACGGGCTGCAACCTGTGCGAGTGCTCGAACTGACGCGCTGGCGACTCAGAGTTTGATGGAGCGGAACAGGATGTAGCAGTCAGCTTTCACGGTTGCCCGCCAAGACGAACGAAAATCGCCTCAGGGGAGTCTGTGACATCAGTTTGACTGACCAGATGACGGCACAAGTCGCTGAACCGGGCCGAGTCAATGGCCCACTTCATTGTCAAGACTGAAGAAGCGGCCCAGCGGTTGACAGTACTCTGGAACAGATGCTGATTCAGCGCGCGAACTAGCGTGTGGGAGATCGCGGCGAGGTCTTGGAATCCGAGAGCATCAACGCTAACGACACTAGGTTGGGGACTTGAGCTGGGCACCTTGAGTGCTAGTGAATTGTGAACGCCGAGAGCGCCTGATTGATGTACGATTGCGTGCCGGAGCTGACAAAGTCTGTCGAATTCACCTAGGGCAACATCGAGCGGCCCATCCTTCCTGACCGGAAGTTCAAGCACAGCATTCAGCAAGTTACTGATATCCTTTGCGCTTGAGAGCGCTTGGTGGTCGTAGATCGCAACTGCCGCTTGAGCGGCCGGATAGTAACGCAGGGCCGCCAGCGGAACCGTCTTCGGCTGCACTGCCGAGCTTGAGTGCGGGCAGACGTTCACGAGGCGAACGAAGACGGATC
>JAEUJR010000722.1 GCA_016793585.1 Archangium sp. | reverse complement strand
GTACTCGGTGCTGAAATCCGACCTCGTCAACATCCTGGTGCAGAAGAAGGGCGTCACGCAGAAGCAGGCTGAAGCCACCGTCGACGTCATCTTCAACGCGATGAAGGATGCGCTCGTCGCGGGCGAGAACATCGAGATTCGCGGCCTCGGTGCTTTCCACGTGAAGCACTACGGCGCGTATCAGGGCCGCAACCCGAAGACCGGCGAGCCGATTCCCGTGAAGGCCAAGCGCGGCATTCGTTTTCGCGCCGGCAAAGAGCTGAAGGATCGTGTGAATCGCCCGGGCCCTGACGGCAAGGTACCACCGCTCCCGTCGTCGAACACGCCCTGACGTCGCCCGCCCTCGAGAGCACGATGCCCCGGCAACCGACCTGGTGACCGGGGCATCGGCGTTTCTGGAGCGTGTTCAGTGCACCGCAGGCGCGAGTCGACCGACGGGCCGAACCTGCAGCTCGGGGTCGAGCTCGGCGAAGGTGAGCACCGCCACTTCGGGGAACGCGCCCTCGACGAGCTTCTTGAGCAGCCGGCGAACGTCGGGTGACGCGAGCAGCACCGCGCGGCCCTGACGCGCGACCGACTTCATGCCCTCGAGAATCGCGCCGGCCTCGCGTGGGTCGATCGCCTGGCCGGCCGTGCGGAGCGTCTCTTCGATGCCGGGATCGACGAGGTACGCGAACAGCGACCCCGACGGCGCGTACTGGTGAGAGATCTGCCGTGCGAGCGCCTGCCGGCAGCGGTCGGCCAGCTGCATCGCGTCGCCCGCCGTGCTCGGAGACACCAGCGCGTCGAGGATCGCCTTCAGGTTGCGAATGCTCACCTGCTCGCCGAGCAGCTTCTTGAGCACGTCGGTCATCAGCGGCAGCGGCACCTTCACGAGCGCCTCTTTCACCAGCGCGCCGTGCGTGGCCTCGATGGCCGACAGCGCCGACTGCACCTCCTGAACACCGAGGAACTGGTGGGCGCGTTTGCGCAGCTGCACCACGAGGTGTTCGCAGACGTACTCACGCGCCGAGAGCAGCGGTACCTGACCGGCCCGCGCCTTCGCTTCATCGGCAGCCGGCACGACGGTCAGCGCGCGCCCCAGGCCCGACTCAGGGAGCGGCGTGCCCACGATGCCCATCACCTGCAGGTCGCCGACCGACATTGGCGTCACGAAGCGCAGCTCTCCAACCGTGCCGCGGCCGGCGGGAATCTCGTCGATCGAGAGCGCCCAGCTGCCAACGGGAAGGGGCGCTCCAGTGCGCACGCGGAAGCCGGGCAGCTTCACGCCGAGCTCCTGGTGAACGCGCTCGCGCACGGTGTCGAGGTCGGTCTTCACGAACTGCCCATCGAGCTCTTCGACCAACCAGGTCAGATCGGTCGAGAGATCGAGCGTCAACGGCGACACGCCGGGGTTCAGCTCGGGGCCCTTCCTCTCGCCAGCCGAGGCCGACGCGTTCGCCGATTTCGTCACGCTGTTCGCGGGGGCCTTTGGCTGCTCCTGCACGCGCTTGAGCCCAAAGCCGACTGCGATGAGCGCGGCCGCGATGATCACGAAGGTGAGGTGCGGCATGCCCGGCATCAGGGCGAGCGCCAGACACAGGCCCGCCACGACGAAGAGCGCCTTCCACTGACCGAAGAACTGCGAGCCGATGTCACTGCCGAGCGAGGCCTCTTCGGTCTCGGAGGCGACGCGCGTGACGACCAGGCCTGCTGCGACGGCGATGCAGAGCGACGGAATCTGAGAGACGAGCCCGTCACCGATGGAGATGAGGGCGTAGGTGCCAGC
>JAEUJR010000697.1 GCA_016793585.1 Archangium sp. | reverse complement strand
CACCGCGAAAGACATCAAGTTCGTCACGCCGCACCTCATCACCTGCCGCACGCCCCGCGGAGACGTGGGCACGGTCGACGTGAAGGTCGTGCGCGCCACGCAGAACGACACGCTGCCCGGCGGCTTCTCGTACTTCGACCCGCGCAGCATCTCGGGCGGCCTCTCGGGTGGCCCGCTGGTGGGCACGCTCAACGTCACGGTGCTCGACGCGACGCCCAGCAACTACGGAGCACCCATCTCGCTCGCGCGGGTGATGCTCGGCACCGACGAGACGACGCCGTTCCAGGGCTTCACCGACAACCGCGGCCAGCTCACGTTCTCAGACCCGTCGCTCGTGAAGGCGCAGACCGTCACGGTGTTCAAAGAGAACTACCAGACCGTCACCGTCACCAGCGTCAACGCCGAGAACCTGACCGTCTTCATCTCGTTCACGGGCGCGGGCGAAGGCAGCCCGGGAGCGCCGCCGCCTGGCGTACCGCCCTCGCAGATTGCCGGCCGGGTGCTCGGCTTCAAGGTGCCCCGCCCGCTGATGAACGGTGAGACGCTCGAGGCGCGGGTCTTCGTGGCGCAGACCTCGCTCTTCGCCGGAGCGCCGTTCCGCGCCGCGCCCACGCGCCAGGGCGAAAAGTGGAAGGTGACGGCCGATGGTGGCGAGTACCTCGTCTTCACGGGCGCCGGTCTGCGCGCCGTCTACGCCATCTTCGGCATCGTCAACGCGGGCAACGGCGCCTTCACGCCCATCACCATGGGCATCAAGCGCGGCATCACCACCTCGGCTGACAACCCGGCGGTGGGCAAAGACATCATTCTCGACATGCAGCTCGACCTGACGGTGCCCATCACCATCGACTCGCCCATCAGCTTCCCCGCGTCGATTCAGGGCTTCCCCGACGAGCCGGGCAACAACAAGGTCTACGCGTGGCTCGACCTCGGAGCCGAAGGCTTCGTGCCGAACCCGAACAACTGGGCCTCGGGCACCTCGGGCGTGACGTCGGTGGCGAGCACCAACCCGACGCTCTCGTTCCCGGGCTTCCCGCAGCTCGACGGCTCGAACTTCATCTTCATGAACGAGTCGTCTGGTGCGCAGCCCTACCCCGTCACCTACTTCTTCCGACGGCAGCCCGGGCCGATGGCGCCCGGCGTGACGGTGGGGCCGATGCTGCCGCCGCCGCTGATGGTCGAGCCCAACGGAGGCTTCACGGGCGTCATCTCGTGGACGACGCAGCCGGGCGCGACGGCCGACCTGCACAACGTGCAGATTCTGAAGCCGGGCCCGACGGGCAACACGAACGTGTGGGACATGGTGCTGCCCGGAGCCGAGAACCGCGTCGTGCTGCCGCCGCTCGCCGTTCAGAAGCTGCGCACCGAGAACCCGGGCGCGATGTTGTTCGCGGTCGTGTACTCGAGCCGCTCGCCGAAGTTCGCCTACAACCAGTGGACGTACGATTCGCTCTCGGGCGTGGCGTGGTCGAGCTTCTCCATCGCGGTTTCACCGGCGTTCTCGCCCTGACGTCGGAGCCGGAGTGAGCAACCCGCAGCCGCAGTCGAGGTGGGGAGCCGTGGTGCTGCTGACGGTGACGTCGGTGGCGCTGGGCCTGGTGTCGTGTCGCGACACGCGGGTGATGGGCGGGAAGTGTGGCGTCGACGCCGACTGCGCCACCTTGATGGCGTCGTCGCTGGTGATGGGCGCGCAGGCGAGC
Organism: Archangium sp.; assembly: GCA_016793585.1. Next base: position 1,602 of record JAEUJR010000697.1, on the reverse strand, counting down.
GCATACCGCTGCGAGGCGCAGACGGGCGTCTGCTATTGCCGCACCGACGAGGCCTGCCCTCCGTCGCAGCTCTGCAACGGGCTGGGCTTCTGCCAGGACCGCTCGGGTTGCGCGACGAACGCCGACTGCGGCTCGGGCAACCTCTTCTGCGACACCTCGGTGGGCGAGTGCGTGCCGAAGGGCCGCTGCTCCTCGGACCTGCAGTGCGAACTGGGCCAGGTGTGCGACTTCAAGAAGGGCAGCTGCGTGGCGGGCTGCCGCAAGAACGGCGACTGCAACGGCACCTCGTGCCGCTGTGGCGATGTGGCGTGTTCGTGCACGGGTACGTCTCCGGCCGAGCTGGCGCGGTGCCGCATCGGCGTGTGTGACCCGGCGTTCTGCGCGTCGAACGACTTCTGCAACTTCGGAGAGCAGTGCGCGGTGCTGCCTGACGCGGGCGTCACCTCGAACGAGCCTGACGCCGGCCTGCGCGCGCAGTGCTTCTCGGACTACGACCAGCGGCTGCGCCCGTACTGCGACAACTGCGTGGTGGGCGCGGGTGGCCTGCAGGTGTGCGGCTCGGGGCCCAACTACTGCCTCATCGACACGCGCAACCCGGGCAACTACTTCTGCGGCGCCGACTGCTCCGAGGGCCAGGCGTGCCCGCGCGGCTACGGCTGCCAGGACGTCATCGTGGTGCTGACGCAGTGGAGCTGCACGCGCTCGAACCCGGCCTGCCCCATCAACCCGATGCTGCCGTGCACCACCGACGCCGACTGCAAACGCGGAGGCGTGTGCGGAAAGAACCCGGGCGAAGCGACGGGCTTCTGCGCGGGCCGGTGTTCGGTCGACGAAGGTGACGAGCAGGGCTTCTGTTCGTGTCAGGTCGACAGCGACTGTGCTCCCGAGTCGTGCATGGCGGGTGAGTGCAGCATTTCGCGGAAGAAGTGCGTGACGGCCGACGACTGCAAGTCGATTCGCTGCGTCGACTTCGCGGGCGCGGGCGGGTGTCTCATCGGCCAGAACTGCGCGCCAGCGAGCGGCCTGTCGTGCAACGACGTTCGTGGCATGGCCAACCCGTAGCGGGTCGCTCTGCGTTTTCACCTGCGAGCCTCACTCGGGGGTCAAGCAGCTGAGGTCCGTCACCAGGCGTTTTTGGAGTCGTTCATGTCATTGCTGCGCTCGAGTCTCGTGGTCGGGTTCCTCGCTCTGGCGGCGTGCGGTGGACGGCCGGCCGAGACGTGCGGGCCGATGAACTGCGATGGCTGCTGTGACTCGAGCGGCACGTGTCAGGCCGGAGTGACCGACTCGGTCTGCGGCCGCAGCGGCCTCGCATGCTCGTCGTGCCAGCCTGGGCTCATCTGCTCGATTGGCGCGTGTATTCAGGTGGGGAGCGGTGGTGGATCTGCAGGAGGCGGCGGGAGCGCAGGTGGCGCTGCGTCGGCCGGCGGCTCGGCGACTGCGGGTGGCGCTGCGACTGCGGGTGGCGCTGCGACTGCGGGTGGCGCTGCGACTGCGGGTGGCTCGGCGACTGCGGGTGGCGCTGCGACTGCGGGTGGCGCGGCGACTGCGGGTGGCTCTGCGACTGCGGGGGGCGCTGCGACTGCGGCTGGGGCGGCGGCG